>NZ_WVTE01000223.1:0-49309 GCF_009939605.1 Rhodococcus sp. YH1
CGCGGAGCGTGCACCCTTCCAGAGGAGGATCACCGTGACGAATCCCCGCCCCACCACCAACAACGTCGGCATTCCGGTCGCGAGCGACGACGAATCGCTCACCGCAGGAACGCAGGGCCCGGTACTGCTGCACGACCACTACCTGATCGAGAAGCTCGCCCACTTCAACCGCGAACGGGTCCCGGAGCGTGTCGTGCACGCCAAGGGCGGCGGCGCGTTCGGCGAACTCGTCGTCACGGGCGACGTCAGTGCCTACACCAAGGCCAAGCTGTTCCAGCCGGGCGCGAAAACCGAATCCCTCGTGCGTTTCTCGACGGTCGCCGGGGAGCAGGGCAGCCCCGACACGTGGCGCGACCCGCGCGGTTTCGCGGTGAAGTTCTACACCGAGGACGGCAACTACGACCTCGTCGGCAACAACACCCCGGTGTTCTTCGTCAAGGACCCGATCAAGTTCCCCGACTTCATCCACTCCCAGAAGCGGCTACCCGGTTCGGGTCTGCGCGACCACACCATGCAGTGGGACTTCTGGACGCTGCGACCCGAGAGCGCCCACCAGGTGACGTGGCTGATGGGTGACCGGGGCATCCCCCGAACCTGGCGCCACATGGACGGTTTCGGCTCCCATACCTACCAGTGGGTCAACGCCGCGGGAGAGCGGTTCTGGGTCAAGTACCACTTCAAGACGAACCAGGGCATCGAATTCCTCACCCAGGACGAGGCCGACCGCCTCGCCGGCACCGACCCCGACTACCACCGCGCCGACCTCCACGACGCGATCGAGCGGGGCGAGTTCCCCAGCTGGACGCTGAAGGTGCAGATCATGCCGGTGGCCGAGGCGGAGGGGTATCGCTTCAACCTGTTCGACCTGACCAAGGTGTGGTCGCAGCGCGACTATCCGCTGATCGAGGTCGGCACCTGGACGCTGAATCGCAATCCGCGCAACTTCTTCGCCGAGATCGAGCAGGCCGCGTTCGCGCCGTCGAACATCGTGCCGGGCATCGGCCTGTCGCCGGACAAGATGCTGCTCGGCCGCGTGTTCTCCTACGCCGACGCGCACCGCTACCGCATCGGCGCGAACCACGCGCAGCTGCCGGTCAACGCGCCGAGGAACGAGGTGAACTCGTATTCCAAGGACGGCGCCATGCGGTACTCGTTCAACGACCCGGGCACCCCGGTGTATGCGCCGAACAGCTTCGGCGGCCCGCACGCCGACCCGCAGGCCGCCGGCGACGAAGGTTTGTGGGAGTTCGGCACCGAGGCGGTGCGGGCCGGCTACGTCCGGCATGCCGAGGACGACGACTTCGGTCAGGCCGGCACGCTGGTCCGCGAGGTGCTCGACGACGCGGCCCGTGAGCGGCTGGTGGGCAACATCGTCGGCCACATCCTCGGGGGGACCGCGGCGGCGTTGTACGAGCGGATCTTCGAATACTGGTCGAACGTCGACGCCGACCTCGGCAAGAAGGTCGAGGAGGGCGTGCGGGCGGGCCGGGCCTGACCTCCCGTCAGAGAATGCCCCACCAGTAGAGGAGGGTGGCCAGTATCCACACGATGACCGTCTGCATCACTCTGTCCTCCCTCGATACGGATTCTTCCTCCATCATCCGCCCGCGCGGCCGCGGCTGCCACGGACACTCCGGGCCGAAGGGGCCCCGTATCCACTTCGTTGCCTGCGGCCGCGCGGAACTCGGTCACCGCGTCGAGCGTTGAAGCGGGGGAGACATGTCCGAAGCACGGCCGGCGCGCGACGTCCGTCGCCGCCGGGAGGCACATCGACACGGATAGGAGCTCGGATCATGACCGGACCGATCACCAGCACGTTGAGCCCGGACCAGCAGAAGGTCGCCGGGGACGCTCTGCAGGGCACCCTCGTCGACATGATCGACCTGAGCCTGATCGCCAAGCAGGCGCACTGGAACGTCGTCGGCCCGCAGTTCCGCAGCCTGCATCTCGCGCTGGACGAGATCGTCACGGCCGCCCGCACCTACACCGACGAGGTGGCGGAGCGCCTCACGGCGATCGGCGTCAGCCCGGACGGACGGGCCACCACCGTCGCCCAGGACTCCGGCACCACGGGTTTCGGCGCGGGCTGGACCAAGGACGAGCAGGTCGTCGCGGCGATCACCGACAACCTCGCGGCCGTCATCGGACGCCTGCGCGAGCGCATCGCGGCGACGGACGAGGCCGACCCGGTCACGCAGGACCTGCTCATCGCCCAGACCGCCGGCCTCGAGCAGGCGCACTGGATGTGGCAGGCGCAGCTCGCCTGAGCCGTCGAGTGCGAGAGGGCCACCCGTTCCCGCGGGTCCCCCTTCGTGTGCGCCGGGCGATCGAACACCTGTGTTACTGAAGTGTCGGATGTGATTGCTACGTTGGCATCGGTTCGTTCTTCGATCGAAAGGTGCCTGCAGCGATGGTCATGGGTCCCACCCACGCGGTGTCCGGGGCGCTGGTCGGCCTCCTCGTCGCCGACGTGCTGCCCCGCGAGTGGGGCGGGCCCACATCCACGGCCGAGACGTTCGCGTTCGCCGCGGTCTGCGCCGGTTCGGCCCTCCTGCCGGATCTCGACACGCCCCAGTCGACGGTGGCGCGGTCCTTCGGGCCGGTGAGTCAGGTCGCGGCGCGCGGCATCGACAACCTCTCGCTCGGTTACTACACGCTCACCAAGGGCCGCCGCGACCGCAGCCGTCGCGGCGGGCATCGCACGCTGACGCACACGGCCCTGTTCGCGGGCCTGCTGGGGGCGGGGGTGTCGACGCTTGTCGCCCGGTTCGACCGGGTCGCGGTCGTCGCCGTCCTGTTCGTCACGCTCGGCCTGGCGCTGCGCGGGCTCGCGGACGGATGGGCCAAGCGCAACGGCTGGCTCGTGGTGACCGCGACCTCGGCGGTGCTGTCGGTGCTCATGTGGAACTGGTTCCCCGGAGAGGTCGGTTCGGTGGGCCTCGGGGTGGCAGTGGCGCTGGGATGCGCGACGCACTGCCTGGGCGACGCCGTCACTAAGGAGGGCATACCGTTCCTCGCGCCGTTCCTGCCGTGGCGCGGCGAGCGCTGGTGGGAGATCAAGATGCCCGGGTTCCTTGCCATCCGCGCCGGCGGCGCCTTCGAGCTGGCGATCCTCGGTCCAGGGCTGACGATCGCCGCGTTCGCGATGGCGGTGTGGTCGATCGACGGCGCGCCGGAACTCCTGCGGGAGGCCGTCGGCGTGTAGGTCCTCGAGGGTGCTCACCTGCGCAGCGACGCGGCGATGCGATACACGGCGGGCACTGTGTACGCCCAGTCCTGCAGCGACAGGTAGGCCGACGTGGGGACGAGCACCACATGCCGCAGCCCGGCCTCCCCGAACTCCCGCAACCGCGCGGTGATCCGGCCCGGTGTGCCGACGAGGAATCCGTATTCGGTGACCTCCGGGGGCACCGCCGCGAGCGCCTCCTCCCACCGGGCCCGGTCGTAGCGTTCCGGGATCACGTCGACCGAGCCGCGGAACTCCGGCCCGAAGGGATGTACCGCGCCGGCCGCAGCCCAGTGCTCGGCGGAGAACAGCAGCGTCCAGTACCGCATCATCCGGCTGTGCAGCATCGCCTGCGCCCGCTTCTGTGTGGGGGCGACGAGGATGTAGGCCACCAACGCCGGCACGATCCGGTCGGGGTCGCGACCGGCCTCGGTGGCGGCGGTACGGATGCGCGCCAGTTTCGCCGCGTACTCGTCCGGGGTGCGCAGTGCGATGGTCATCGGCAGCCACCCGTCGCCGTAGCGCCCGGTCAACTGCAGCATCCGAGGTCCGTGGGCGGCGATCCAGATCTCCGGGGTGCGCCCGGGTGGGGCCTGCAGGTCCATCACCGCCCCGTCCAGGTGGAAGTGCGTGCCGTGGAAGTCGAACGGGCCGTGCGAGTCGAAGCAGCGGCGGACGATCTGCACGGCTTCGGCGAGTCGGTCGACCGGGTGGGCCTGCGACAACCCGTACGGGTCGATGTTCATCCGCTCCCCGCAGCCCAGGCCGAGGATCGGCGCGCGCTTGGTCAGATGCGCCAGGGTCAGGGCGGCCTGAGCGAGCAGCACGGGGTGGCGCCGGATCGGCTCGCTCACTGCCACCCCGAGCCGCATCCTCCCCGCAGGGGCCGCCAGTGCCCCGAGCAGGGTCTGGTAGTCGAACACCTCGTGCGGACTCGACACCTGGTCGCTGAAGCGGGTGAAGGTCCTGTCCCACAGGGCGGTCGGGAAGAACTCCTGGAAATGGTCCCAGACGAACAGCGACGTCAGCCCGCCATACCTCGCCAGCGCCGTGATGACCCGCACCTCGCGCCACGGTGGGTTGGACGAGGTGTACATGCCGGTATCGATCGTGGTGGACGTCATGGCGTTCCCTTCCGGGCCTGTCCGTTCACCGGCGGCCGGCGGTGCTCTGACGCCGCCGTGCAACGGCACTCTGTCGCCGCCGTGCAACGGCACTCTGTCGCCGCCGTGCAACGGCACTTGCCACTGTCTGCCCGTGACCGGGTGCGGGGCTAGGGTCCTACGTCCTCGCTCCGGTCGTGGACGGCGGCGTTCAGCCGGTTCGGCGGCGCATTACGGAACCACTGGCATCGAAAGAGAACTTGTTCTATTTTTGCTCTGTTTCTGCCTCTTCCCAGATCGGAGCCCAGCCCGGTGGACCCCCGCGACGCCCGGACGGACGGCGACCCCGCCTCGACCACGACCCTCAGCCGACGAGCCCTCCTCGGCGCCGCCGGTGCCGCCGGTGCCGTCGCACTGACCGGCCTCGCCTGGACCCCCGCCGGTGCGGTCCCGGCCGGCGATCCGCGCGCCACCATTCCGGCACCCCCGGAGTTCCCCGCAGACATCCCGCTGGCCCAGCAGCGCTTCGAGAACTGGGCCCGGACGATCCGCTTCGACGCGGTGTGGACCGCCACCGCACGCGATGCGCACGACGTCGTGCGCATCGCCGACTGGGCCCGCGCCCACGGTTACCGCGTCCGGCCGCGCGGCACCATGCACAGCTGGAGCCCGCTGACCGTCGTGCCCGGCGAGAGCGTCGAGAAGATCGTGCTGATCGACACGATGGTGCACCTGAACGCCGTCACCGTCGATCCCGCGGGAACACCCGCCACCGTCACCGCCGGCGCGGGTGCGAGCATCGAGTCGATCCTCGCCGCGCTCGAACAGCACGGCCTCGGCTGGGCCAATGCCCCCGCGATCGGCGACATCACCATCGCGGGCGCGCTGTCGATCGGCGCGCACGGCGCCACCTATCCGGCCGCGGGGGAGCGTGCGCTCCCCGGCCAGTCGTTCGGCTCACTGTCGAACCTCGTCGTCGCCCTCACCGCCGTCGTGTGGAACGCCGCCGCCGGCGCCTACGAACTGCGTGAGTTCCGTCGGTCCGAACCCGAGATCACGCCCCTGCTCGCCCACCTGGGCCGCAGCTTCGTCACCTCGGTGACCCTGCAGGCCGGGGCCAACTACCGGCTGCGCTGCCAGAGTTTCACCGACGTGCCGTGGCAGGAACTGTTCGCCCCGCCCGGTTCCCCGGGCCGTACCTTCGAGCGGTTCGTCGAGGAGTCCGGCCGCGTCGAGGCGATCTGGTTTCCCTTCACCGAGACGCCGTGGCTGAAGATCTGGTCGGTGTGCCCCGAGAAGCCACCGACCGTGCGCGAGGTGCACGGCCCGTACAACTACTTCTTCTCCGACAGCATCCCCGAGGAGGTCACCACCCCTCTCGGCCGGGTGGCGAGCGGGATGCAGGCTGCCACCCCGGCCTTCGGTGCCGGCCAGTTCGGGGCCGTCGCCGCCGGTCTCGCCGCCACCGGCACCGCCGACCTGTGGGGCTGGTCGAAGGACCTGCTGTTCTACCTGCGGGCCACCACGCTGCGCGTCATCGCCGGCGGTGGGGTGGTCGTCACGCGGCGCGCGAACATCGCCCGCGTCGTCCACGAGTTCACCACCTGGCTGCACGAGCGGATGACCCACTACGCCTCGCTCGGGCAGTATCCGGTCAACATGCCGTTCGAGGTGCGACTGTGCGCCGTCGACGACCAGTCGGAGGTGCTCGTCGATTCGGCCGGAGCGCCGAATCTGTCGGCCGTGCGTCCCCGTCCCGACCGGCCCGACTGGGACACTGCCATCTGGATGAACGTCGTCTCCATTCCCGGCACCCCGGGGCAGTCCGCGTTCTTCCGGGAGATGGAGCAGTGGATGGTCGACCACTACTCCGGTGACTACGCCACCTTCCGGTCCGAGTGGTCGAAGGGCTGGGCGTTCGACGAGCAGGGGGGACATCGGGATTCGCGGTTCCTCGGCGAGACGATCCCGGCGATGTACCGCACCGGGCTGTCCGCCGACGAGGGCTGGGACGCGGCGCGCGCGGCGTTCGATCGGCACGATCCGCACCGGGTGTTCAGCAACGGTTTCCTGGACCGGCTGCTGCCGCCGGTGTAGGGGCCACGGGAGGGGGTTCCGGTACGATCCGAGGGCACGGTTCGGTTTCGATCCGGCCGCTTGCGTCTTTCACAACTCCCACACCAGTCACATCCGTATACATTTGCCCCGTTCCATGTGAGTCGACGGTGGGAGCGACGTGCGGAAGTTCGAGACGGGGAAGAAGGCGGGCGGTCACCACGCGGCTCGACGCCACGTCCGCCGTGGATCCGTCGCGGCCGCGATGTCGCTGCTCGCCTTCCTGATCGCGCCGGCGCCACCCGCCGCGGCGAACCCGATCGTCGAGCCCGTCGCGGCCGACCCCAGCATCGTGCGGGCGCCCGACGGGGCGTACTACATGTACACCACGGGCGACGACTGGGGCGACGGCCGGGGACTGCGGGGGATGTCCGTCTTCAAGTCCTTCGACCTCACGGACTGGATGTACGTCGACGACGTGTTCTCCGAGAGTCCCGGATGGCATCCGGCGAACAACTACGTCTGGGCTCCCCACGTGATCGAGTCGGACACCGGGTACAGCCTCTATTACGCGCTGCCGGACGGGGCGAATCCGTGCATCGGCCTCGCCACCGCACCCGGACCGGCCGGCCCGTGGACCGACCTGGGCCGCCCCGTGTTCTGTGCCGAGGACGTCGGCGTCCAGGGCACGATCGATCCGTTCGTGTGGGACGACGGCACGACGAAGACGATGTTCGTCGGGAACTTCAAGGGCGTCTACGCCATCCCGCTCGCCGCGGACGGAACCGCGCCCGCAGGCGAACCGGTCCGGGTCGCGGACGAACGCTTCGAGGGGCCGCACGTCGAATACCGCGACGGCTACTACTACCTGTTCCTCTCCTCCGGCCACTGCTGCAACGGCGCAGACACCGCCTACCGGGTGCTCGTCGGCCGGTCCGAGTCGTTGACCGGCCCGTACGTCGACCGCAAGGGTGACGACCTCGACGGCGGTGGCGGCGCGCTCATCCTGGCCGGCAGTGATCCGTGGGCGGGACCCGGGCACAACACGGTGGTGACCGACGACGCCGGCGACGACTGGATCGTCTACCACGCGATTCCCCGCGACGATCTCCAGCTTCCCAGCGGTGCCCAGCGACGGGAGGGCATGATCGACCGGATCGTGTGGGCCAACGGCTGGCCGGAGATCGGCGACGGGTCCCCGTCGTCGACCCGCCCCGACGTTCCCCGGACGGATCTTCCCGTGCGCGTCTCGCTCACGGCCGACACGGCCACGACGCTGCCCGCCTCGGGCGGGGTGATCGAAGCCACCATGCTCGTCGAAGCACCCGGCGACGCGCCCTACACGGGTCAGGTGTGGGGCAGTGCGGTCCGTCCGAACGGCGAGGAAGGCGAACCGGTCCTGGGCCCGATCGACGTCGATCTGGCGCCGGGGGAGACCCGCGAGGAGCGAATCGCCTTCACGGTGAGCGACAGTGCGGCGAACGGCACCTACGGCCTGTACGCCTTCGCCGGCACCCACGGCGTGGAGACGGTCGAGTTCGGTGCCGTCACCGCCCGCAAATCCGACGGGCTCTCGGACGTCGGCGAGCCCCTCGACGTGGTGACACTGCGAGTGCGCGAGACGGTCCGCTGACCGCGTGGTCCCACCCCGGCGCGCCGGGGCTTCGGCGCGACGGGGGAGCCACCCATAATCGAGGGATGGATCGAGCCTCCTATCCGGCGCTGTTGCGCGCAGACACCGAGCGGCTGCTCGCCGCCGGCGAAGACCGGCTCGACCGGCCGGTCCCGACCTGCCCGCGCTGGTCCGTCGAACGGCTTCTCGGGCACGTCGGCCGAGTGCACCGGAACGCCGCGGGCTGGTTGCGCACCGGCGGTCGCACCGAGATCCCCCCGGCTCCGGCCGGGGCCGCCGTCGTCGCATGGGTGCGGGACGGACTCGAGGAGCTGACAGAGGCCGTGCAGTCGGCCGATCCGCACGTCGACGAGCAGACCTTCGCCGGACCGCAACCGGCTTCGTTCTGGGTCCGTCGCATGGCGGTCGAGACTGCGCTGCACCGGATCGACGCCGAACTCGCCGCGGGCGAGGGCACCACGCCCGTCGACACCGCGCTGGCCGTCGAGGGCATCGACGAACTCTTCGGGGTGCTGCTCCCGTTCCGTGCCCTCGGCGGCGCGGGGGCCCTCGGTGGGGCGGGGAGTGCCGGGTCGCCGGCCGGGTCGGGGAAGACGATGCACCTGCATGCGACCGACCCCGCCCTCGCCGCCGGCGAGGGCGAATGGTTGATCACCTTCGATGCCGACGAACCTTCCGTCGTCCACACCCACGCCGAGGGGGACGTCGCGGTCCGCGGGCCGGCGTCGGATCTGCTGCTCCTCCTGTGGAACCGGGCGTCCCTCGATCGATTCGACGTGTTCGGTGACGCCGCGCTGCTGACCCGTTGGCGCGACGAGGTGACGATCTGACGCCGATCTCGGTTACTGCCGTGCGAGCAATCGCTCGAGGTCGTCGAGAACGAGCATCGCGCCGGTCGGGCCGAGTGCGAGGAACCACGTCTCGTCGCTCACCGCGACGGCGCGCCCCTGCTGCACGGCTGTGAGGCTCGACCACAGCGGGCCGCCGACGACCGCCGCCTCGTCGGTTTCCCTGCCGTAGCTCGAGTAGAAGATCCGGTCGCCGTCCGCCTCCGTGATCGTTTCCGGGCTGACCTCGGCCGCAAGTTCCTCGATGTCCTGGACCGGCGGACGTCGCAGCCCGACGTCCTGCAGGATGACGCCGATGAACGAGAGGTTCCCGTACAGGCGGATCTTGCCGGACATGAACCGCACGAGCGAGATGCTCGGATCGCCCTGGATGGAGTCCCGCACCTCGTCGGCGCGGCTCTGGTAGGCGTTGAGGACGGACTCGGCCTTCTCCTCCTCGCCCAGCGCGTCCGCGACGAGCAGGAAATTCTCCTTCCACGGGAAACCGGGCCGGATCGAGAACACGGTCGGGGCGATGGCGGACAGCTGCGGGTACATCTTGTCCGCGCGGAGCTTGCTGCCGACAATCAGATCCGGCCGCAGCGCGCCGATGGCCTCGAGATCGAGGTTGTTGATCGTGCCCACGTCGGCGACACCGGCGAGCCGGTCCGCGAGGTACGACGGCTGCTCCGCCGCGCCCTCGGGACTCGCGAGGCCCACGGGTGTGAGGCCGAGGGAGAGGACGTCGTCGAGTTCGCCGCCGTCGAGCACGACGACGCGCTGCGGCTTGGCCGCGATCTCCGTCTCGCCGAGAGCGTGGGTGACCACGCGGGGGAACCGGCCGGGTTCCGCGTCGCTGCCGAGCTTCGCCGTCTCCTCGTCGGCGGTGGCGAACAGCCGGCCGCCGGTGGCCACGTCGGTGTTGCCGGAGCCGGTGTCGCGGGTCGACTCGGCCGCGCCGCCGCACGCCGCGACGGTGAAGGTGACGAGCAGGGCCGCGGCGGTGAGGCGGCCGAGGTGTCTGAGCTTGTGCATGAGGGCAGGCTATCCTTGCCTCATATCCTCCGTGGCCCCACCCCCGGAGGATCAACCCGTTGTCGGGGTCCCTCGCCGGCGGTTGCGCCGGTCGATGTGCAGGGTCCGCAGAACTGCCCGACGGCCGGGTCGCGGGACTGCCGGCGGAACGGTCGGCGCGGTAGTCGGGGAGCGGAACTTCAGTTCGGAGGCGGTTTCCGGGGCGTCATCGGAGGTCGCGCGCAGGAATCGATCAGGCAGAGCGAGCTTGTGGATCGTGCGCAGCGTCAGAAGGTACTGCCGGACGAGCGAGCCGGTGGTGTACGGCAGATCGTACTTCTCGCACAGCGCCCGGACCTTCGTGGAGATCTCTGCGTAGCGGTTGCTGGGCAGGTCCGGGAACAGGTGATGCTCGATCTGGTAGCAGAGGTTACCGCTCATGAAGGCCAACACCGGACCGGCGTGGAAATTGGCGCTTCCGAGCATCTGCCGGAGATACCATTCCGCCCTTGTCTCGCGCTCGAGCTCGACGAGGGTGAACTTCTCGGCGCCGTCCGGAAAGTGCCCGCAGAAGATCACCACGTACGACCACAGGTTCCGGAGCAGATTCGCGGCCAGGCCGGCCGTCAGGGTGCGCCGCCAGCGACGACCGCTGAGGGCGGGGAAGACCAGGTAGTCCTTGAGTGATTGGCGGACAACCTTTCCCAGCAGTGCCCGGTTGTGGTCGGTCTTCTCGGCCGCGCTGCCGGCGTGCTCGTTCACGGAGTGCAGACCGTGCAGTGCGATTCCCCACTCGAATGTGGTTGCCAACAGCAGGTTTCGCAGCGGTTGCGCCAGATTGCCCGGATGCCAAGGCTGGTCGCGGGTGATCCGGATGACGCCGAAGCCGAGGTCGTCGTCCATGCCGACGACGTTGTTGAAGACGTGGTGGCGGTAGTTGTGGGAGTACCGCCACTGTGAGGAGAGCCCGGCCATGTCCCATTCCCACGTGGTGGAGTGGATCTCCGGGTCGTTCATCCAGTCCCATTGCCCGTGCGAGACGTTGTGGCCGATCTCCATGTTCTCCACGATCTTGGCCCCGGCGAGGGCCGTCACCCCCAGCGCCCACCCGGCCGGCGCCTTGCTGGCGCATATCATCAACCGCGCAGCGACATCCAGTGCACGTTGGAATGCGATCGTGCGCCGGATGTAGGCGGCGTCCGCCGCGCCGAGCGACTCGGTGACGTCCCGGCGGATCCCGTTCAGCTCGGTGCTCAGCGCCTCGACGTCTTCCGCGGTGAGGTGCGCATATTCCTTGATGTCGGAGATCGCCATCGTGTTCTTTCCGTATCGAGTCCGCAACGTGCGATGCCGGATGCGGCCCCGCACGGCAGGACTGAATCAGTAGTGGTTGCGGCGGCTTGCCACGGCGTACTCCGTGGAGTCGGGTGCCCGCTCGCTGTCGCTCGGCCCTCCGGGCCCGACGATCACGGCAGCGAGCAGGGGGTTCGGTCGCAGAACGTCGATCATGGCGGCCTCCGGGCCTGGAGTGTAGACCCAGTCAACACCCGCAGCGCTCGAGGTGTCAACACTGTAGACCTACAGCATAGGGCTACAGTGGAGGCGAACGGAGAGGAGTCCGTGATGCCGAAGGTTCCTGCGGGCCGCTCGATCGGATTCGACGACGGCAGGTCCGGCAGGAACACTCGAGCCCGGGAATTGATCCTTGCGTCTGCGCTCGCGATCATCGATCGCGACGGCGTCGAGGGGCTTTCGATGCGCCGCCTCGGCAAGGCTCTCGGCCGGGATCCGATGACCCTCTACCGTCACGCGCCGAACAAGGCCGCCCTCCTCGACGGAGTCGCCGAAATCGTCCTCGAGCAACTGGTCGTCGACCCCCGCGACGGCGACTGGGAAGAACAACTACGCACGGTTGCAAGGGATTTCCGGCAACTTGCCCTCGACCACCCGCACGTGGTTCCGTTGCTGGTCACCCGCCCCCTGTCCACACCCCTCGCGCTGCGGCCGCTCGGCACGCTGCGTCCGCTCGAAGGCATCCTGACCTTGCTCACCCGGGCCGGATTCTCCGCGGCCGAGGCGTTGCACGTCTACCGGGCCTTGTTCGGATTCCTCCACGGTCACGTCCTCGACGAGCTGCAGGAACTCGTCGAGCAGCCCGAGGAGTCCGACGACCTGCTCCGCCTGGGACTGCATCGCCTGCCGATCGACGAATTCCCGCTCCTGCGCAGTCTCGCGCCGATACTGGCCTCCTACGACGGCGCCGCCGAATTCGAACGCGGCCTCGACCTCTTCTTCTCCGGCCTGAGGGCAACTCTGGACGCGGGGGGCGGCCGGCCGTCCGGATGAGCCGCCGGCGCCGGCCGGACCTACGAATCCGCCAGCGTGCGCATGATGCCGTAGGCGTGATCCGGTTCGGTGTCGGGGGACAGGAGTGCCAGCACGAGTTGGGTGCCGTTGCATCCGAGGAAGTACATCGTGTGCGGTGGTTGTCCGGGTGCCGGCTCGCGCAGTGCGATACCGCCGGAGTCGAGGTCGAACTCGTCGATTCGCTTTCGCGATATCTGCAGGGCGTTCCAGTCGAAGCAGACCCGGGCAACGGGGCCGAGTCGCAGGGTGAGCGCGGAGATCAGGTCGTCCAGCTCATCGGTGAGGTTCGCGGTCCAGGGGAACCACGAGCCGTCGATCGGGGACGGTGGTGCCGAGTTCGGCCGGAGCAGGAAGCGGGGAGTCTGGGTCGGTGCGGGAAATCGAGCAGGGGGGCGTCGCGACGGTAGGGGGCGCTCGGGCGGGCCGGAGCGATTCCCGTTGCTGTGCGTGATGGCGTGGTTGTGCGTCATGAGACGCTCCTTGCGCGGCCTCGAGGAGGCCGACTTGTCACCGGGAGGCGTCGAGCCGGGCGCTCGAGGCGGGAAACGTGCCGGTCTGCTCACCGTACTTCACGATCGCGTCGGGCGCGTCGTGCCGAGACTCGGAGAACGGGATCGGGGCCCCTTCTCCGGATGGAGAAGGGGCCCCGATCAGGTCCTTCACGAGTCGGGGTGGCGGGATTCGAACCCACGACCTCTTCGTCCCGAACGAAGCGCGCTACCAAGCTGCGCCACACCCCGTTTCGAACCTCGGTTAGCTTACAGCACGATCGGGGTGACGGTTAAATCGCCTGGTCAGTGCGGTGAAAAGGTGCTCCGGGTGCCCGCGTCCGCGGTGCTGCGAGTCTGCTCGCGCGGGGCCGGGGTCAGCGTCAGCAGCGTCGCCTCGGGCCGGCACCAGAACCGGGCGGGGGCCGTCGGCGACGTGCCGATGCCCGCCGACACGTGCAACCGCATGTGCGAGCCCCAGCGCGACACGCCCTTGACCCGCGACCGGTCCAGCCCGCAATTGGTCACCAGCGCGCCGACCAGCGGCAGGCACAGTTGGCCCCCGTGGGTGTGGCCCGCCAGCACGAGGTCGTAGCCGTCGTCCGCGAACCGGTCCAGCACGCGCGGTTCGGGTGAGTGGGTCAGCCCCAGCCGCAGATCCGCCGCCGGGTTCGCCGGACCCGCGACGGTGTCGTACCGGTCCCGGTCGATGTGCGGGTCGTCGACACCGGCCGCGCTGATGCGCACCCCGGCGATCTCGAGTTCGCGGTGCACGTGCGTGACGTCGAGCCAGCCGCGCTCGCTGAACGCGGCGCGCAGATCGCTCCAGGGCAGCGGCACGCCGTGTACGCGCTCGTGGTCGCGGTCGAAGTACTTCAGCGGGTTCTTCACCCGGGGCCCGAAGTAGTCGTTGCTGCCGAAGACGAACAGCCCCGGCCGGGCGAGCAGACCGCCGAGCGCCTGCACGACGGCGGGCACAGCCTTCGGATGCGCAAGGTTGTCGCCGGTGTTGACCACGAGGTCGGGTTCGAGGCGATCGAGTTCGCGGAGCCAGTTCTGCTTGAGCCGCTGCCCGGGCGTCATGTGGATGTCGCTCAGGTGCAGCACGCGCAGCGTCGAGGCGTCCGGCGCAAGGACCGGGAGCGTCACCTCCCGCAGGGCGAAGGCGTTGCGCTCGATGAGCGTCGCGTAGCCGAGGCCCAGGGCGGCGGCACCGGCCGCACCGATCGCGGCACGTCGAAGAGTGGGAACGTCTGGCACGTCTCCAGCGTACCGCCGGGGCTCGTCCGCGCACGGGTTCGCGGGGCGCCGCGTAGCGTCGAGGCATGTCCGACACCACGTCCTCGCTCAAGTCCACGCTCCGCGCCGACCTCACGGCCGCGATGAAGGACAAGGATCCGCTGCGGATCACCACGCTGCGCATGCTGCTTGCCGCGATCCAGACCGAGGAGGTCGCCGGCAAGCAGGCGCGCGAGCTCACCGACGAGGACGTCGTGACGGTGCTCGCGCGCGAGGCGAAGAAGCGCGGCGAGGCTGCCGAGGTGTATACCGAGAACGGTCGCGGCGAACTGGCGGCCAAGGAGCACGCCGAGGCCCGCATCATCGACGAGTACCTGCCGACGCCGCTCACCGACGCCGAACTGGCCGACGTCGCGGATACCGCCATCGCGCAGGTCGCCGAGGAGATCGGGGAGCGGCCCGGGCCGCGGCAGATGGGTCAGGTCATGAAGGCCGCGACCGCGATCGCCGCCGGGAAGGCCGACGGCAAGCGCCTGTCCGCCGCCGTCAAGTCGCGCCTGTAGCCGAAGACCCCGTCCGGTCGTCGCGCGACCGGACGGGTGACGGTCATCGTCCCGGGATGGGTGCCGGCGCGGCCGGCACCGTCGTGTCCGGCACCTGGCTCTCGGTCGGTCGGCCGGGGGTCGCGCTCGGGCTCGGTGGCGCGGCGCGCACCGAGCCGTCGCTGACGAAGATCGTCACCGTGGACCCCGGGACGGCCGACCCGGACGGGGAGACCGAGGCGACGGTGCCGCTGCGGCCCTCCGCCTTGACCGTCGTCTCCGTCACCTGGAAGCCGGCGTCGATCAGCCGTTGGCTCGCCTGCTGACGGTTCAGACCCACGACGTTGGGCACCTGGGCATTGCCGGCGCCGCGCACGTACTTCTGGTCCGCGGGCGGCAACTCGGTGGGCCCGAACTTGTTCGCGACGGGCAGCAGTGCCGTGAACCAGGTGCGGGCCGGCTCGGTGCCGCCGAACAGATTGCCGTCGGAGCACGGGCGCACGGGTCCGCTGCAGATCTGCCCCGGTGTGGGGGAGTCGCCGTAGGTGTAGACCGCCCCGGCCAGGTTGTTCGTGAACCCGACGAACGCCGACGACATGTGCGACTCGGTCGTTCCGGTCTTCGCCGCCACCGGCAGGTTCCAGCCCACCGATCCGGCCGCACCGGACGCCGTACCACCGCCCGCGGTGTCCTTGCTCAGGGCGGTGGCGAGAGTGTCGGCCAGCCCCGGTTCGACGACCTGCTCGCACGCCTGCTGGGTGATCGGCACGGGCTTGCCGTCGCGGTCGAACACGGCGTCGATCGGCGTCGGCGGGCACCACTTGCCGTGCGAGGCCAGCGTGGCGGCGACGTTCGACAGCTCCAGCGGGTTCACCCATGTGGGGCCGAGCGTGAACGAGCCGAGGTGCTGGGCCTTCTGCATGTCGACCATGCTCTGCTCGCCGAAGCCGGACGTGTTGGGCTGCGCGTACGAGCGCAGGCCCAGCCGCACCGACATGTCGACGACCGCGTCCACACCGGTGGCCTCGATCAGCTTGACGAAGGCGGTGTTGGGGGACTGTGCGAGCGCGTCCGGCACCGACAGCTTCGCCGGGTACGGTGCGGCGTTCTCGACGCAGTAGGTGGCCGGCGGGCATCCGGGGGCACCGCCGTCGCCGAGGCCGCGGGCGTTGTAGCGGGACGGCACGTCCAGCACGGCGCTGGTGCCGAGGCCCTTCTCCATCGCCGCGGCGACGGTGAAGATCTTGAACACCGAGCCGGCGCCGTGACCGGTCAGCGAGTACGGCTGCGGCTGCACCGTCTGCGAGGCCCCGCCGTCGAGGCCGTACACGCGGCTCGACCCCATCGCCAGGACGCGGTGCGAATCCTCCCCGGGCCGGATCACGTTCATCACCGTCGCGACGTCGTCGACGGTCGGGCTGGTGAACTTGTCCAGCGACGATTTGACCGAGCCCTGGATCTCGGGGTCGAGCGTGGTGCGGATCAGGTACCCGCCCTTGTCGATCTGCTCGCGCGACAACCCGGCCTCGGCCAGGTACTGCAGGGCGTACTCACAGAAGAACCCGCGGTCGCCCGCCGCGATGCAGCCGCGCGGCAGGGTCTTCGGCTCGGGCAGGACGCCGAGCGGCTGCTCCTTCGCGGCCCGGATCTCGGCGGCGCGCTCGGGGATGTTCTGGATCATCGTGTCGAGCACGACGTTGCGTCGCGCCAGCACGCCGTCCGGATTGGTGTACGGGTTCAGCGCGGAGCTGGACTGCACCATGCCGGCGAGCATCGCGGACTGGGTGACGTTCAGATCCTTCGCGTCGATGCCGAAGTACGTCTGGGCGGCGTCCTGCACGCCGAAGGACCCGTTCCCGAACGGCACGAGGTTCAGGTAGCGGGTGAGGATCTCGTCCTTGGTCAGCTCGTCGTCGAGCGTCAGCGCCATCCGGATCTCCCGGATCTTGCGCGCGGGCGTCGTCTCGATCGCCGCGCGCCGCTCGGCGTCGGTCTTGGCGACCACGTGGAGCAGGTAGTTCTTCACGTACTGCTGGTCGATCGTGGACGCGCCCTGCTCGACCTGACCGCTGGTGGTGTTGGTGAGGAAGGCGCGGATCGTGCCCTGCCAGTCCACGCCCTGGTGTTCGGCGAAGCGCTTGTCCTCGATGGAGACGATGGCGAGTTTCATCTCGTTGGAGATCTGGTCGCTCGGCACCTCGAACCGGCGCTGGTCGTAGAGCCAGGCGATGGGGGTACCCGCCGCATCGGTCATCGTGGTGACCGCCGGCACCACACCCTCGACGAGTTCGGCGGAACTGTTGTCCACCGTGTCCGCGGCGCGGTTCGACACGTAGCCGAAGCCTCCGGCCGCCGGGAACATCACACCGGCCAGCAGGACTCCGCCCAGTGCCGTGCATCCTGCGAGCTTCGCCACCGTTTTTCCGATCGACACGTCTACACAGTACGTGCCACCCCGGGGCGCAGACCCCGGCGCACGCGTTCCCGTGTGTGCGTTGCGCTGGCAAAAGCCCTCCGACGTGCAGTGATGCACGGGCGTACCAGAAAAGTGTTTCTCCGCCTTGCATCCGGGGAAGTCTTTACCTAGATTGAGTCCTCAGTGTGATGCAGATAACACCTGAATAGGAATGTGGTGCAGATCCGTCGTGCTACGCCGCCGATTCTGCGCGCCTTCCAGGACCCCGTGACACGGCGTTCGGAGAGTAAGGGGCAACTGAATGCACATGACCACCCCGATGGCCCGGCTCGACGTAGACCAAGCAGAAGCACGCATCGCATGGGTATCGAAAGCCCGATGCCGTGAAGTGGACCCCGATCAGTTGTTCGTCCGCGGCGCCGCCCAGCGCAAGGCCGCAGTCATCTGCCGGCACTGCCCGGTGATGCTGCAGTGCGGCGCCGACGCCCTCGACAACCGCGTCGAATTCGGCGTGTGGGGCGGAATGACCGAACGTCAGCGCCGGGCGCTGCTCAAGCAGCACCCCGAAGTCGACTCCTGGGCCGACTTCTTCGAAGCGCAGCGTCAGCACCAGAACGCCGTCTGACCGCGCACCCCCGAGACCCGCGAGGTTACGCCTCGCGGGTCATCTGATCGGCGACGGCGCGCAGCCCGTCGAGGTCCGAGACCTCGAACGGCAGCGACGGCACGCCGACGACCGGAACCCGCGGGTGCGCACTCGTGAACCGGGCCAGCAGCCGCAGCTCCCGCTTCGCCGTCACCGCCCGATGAGCATGGACCCGGAGCACGGCCTCGGCCGGCGCGCTCTCCTTCCGGCCCTGCTCTTCGAGCAGATCCGCCGCGGTCAGGGCGTGGTCGGCCGGCAGCGGGCACAGCGTGGGATGCGTGCGGTTGAGGATCAGACCCGCGAGCGGCATGCGGTCCTCGGAGAGCCGCTCGACGAAGAACGACGCCTCGCGCAGCGCATCCGGTTCTGCCGCGGCCACCACCATGAAGTGGGTGCCCGGCTGCTGCAGCAACTGGTACGTGCGGTTGGCCCGCTCCCGGAACCCGCCGAACATCGAATCGAGTGACTGCACGAAAGCCGAGGCATCCGAGAGCATCTGGCTGCCGACGATCGTGGAGACCGCCTTCAGGGCCAGGCCCATCGCGCCCGTGACCAGCCGCCCGAGCCCGCGGCCCGGCGCGGTGAACAACCGGATCATCCGGCCGTCCAGGAACGCCCCGAGCCGCTGCGGTGCATCGAGGAAGTCCAGCGCGTTCCGCGACGGCGGGGTGTCGACCACGATCAGATCCCACGTGTCGCTCGCCGCGAGCTGCCCGAGCTTCTCCATCGCCATGTACTCCTGCGTGCCGGAGAACGACGAGGCCACCGTCTGGTAGAAGGGGTTGTCGAGGATCTGCTGCGCCTTGTCCGGTGCCGAGTGCTCGAGCACCATGTCGTCGAAGGTGCGGCGCATGTTCAGCATCATCGCGTGCAGCTCGCCCTTCGCGTCCGGCCCCAGCTGCACGAGTTGCGGGCTGTTGTCGAGGGCCTGCACGCCCAGCGCCTGTGCCAGCCGCCGAGCCGGATCGATCGTCAGCACCACGACGTTGCGGCCCTGCTCGGCCGCACGCAGGGCCAGCGCCGCCGCGGTCGTCGTCTTGCCGACCCCGCCCGCGCCGGTGCACACGATGATGCGCGACGAGGGGTCGGCGAGGATGGATCGGACGTCGAGCGGGGGCGCGTGGTGCGCCCGCGGCGCGGTCACCGCACGCCCTGTTCGCCGAGCTGCTCGGCGAGTTCGTACAGCCCGCCGAGATCCACGCCGTCCGCCAGCGCGGGCAGATGCATTCGTGCCACGTTCACCTCGTCGAGTTGGGCGGCGCTGACCTGCTGCGCCTGCAGGGTGGATGCGTACTCGATCGTCTCGGTCAGCAGACCCGCGAAGTCCTCGTCGCCGAGGGCGACCCCGGCGCGGTCGAGCCCCTCGCGTACCGCCTCCGCGTCGATCCGGCCGGCGGCGGCCTCGTCGACCATCTCCTCGGGCAGGAAGTCGGGGGCGGTGCGGTTGACGATCACCGTGCCCAGCCGCAGGTCCGCCGCGAGCAGCTCGGCCACCGCGTCGGCGGTCTCCTGGACCGGCAGCGCCTCGAGCAGAGTGACCAGGTGGACCATTGTCTCGTCGGAGTGCAGCAGCCGCACCACACCCTCGCTCTGCGACCGGATCGGACCCGACTTGGCAAGGTCGGCCATCGCCTTGGTCACGTCGAGGAAGCTGCCGATGCGTCCCGTCGGCGGGGAGTCCACCACGACCACGTCGTACACGGGTTCGCCGGTGCGGTCGGTACGCACCACGGTCTCCTTGATCTTGCCGGTGAGGATCACGTCCCGCAGGCCCGGCGCGAGCGTGGTCGCGAACTCGATCGCACCGATCCGGCGCATCGCCCGTCCCGCGAACCCGAGGTTGTAGAACATGTCCAGGTACTCGAGGAAGGCCGTCTCGATGTCGATGGCGAGGGCATATACGGCGCCGCCGCTGTCCGTCGTGGCGATCTTGGTCTCGACCGGAGGAAGCGGCGGCACGTCGAACAGCTGCGCGATGCCCTGCCGTCCCTCGACCTCTACGAGCAGCACCTTGCGGCCGCCCGCCGCCAGGGCCAGGGCCAGCGCCCCCGCGACGGTCGACTTACCGGTACCGCCCTTGCCCGAGACGAAGTGCAGCCGCGCCTGCGCGGCCGTCGCCGGCCAGACGTCGTGTTCAGCAGTCGTTGATGCCACGACGTCGAGCCTATAAGTCCGGTGCGCATATAGGGTCGAGACATGAGCGAATTGACAACGTGGGAGTACGCGACGGTGCCCCTGCTGACCCATGCCACGAAGCAGATCCTGGACACGTGGGGAGCCGACGGCTGGGAACTCGTGTCGGTGCTCCCGGGACCCACCGGCGAGCAGCACGTCGCCTACCTCAAGCGCCCGAAGGGCTGAGCCGCGTGGCAGCAGAGGATTCCGCGGGGCGGACCTGGACGGCGCGGCTCGCCGAACTGGGTCTGAGCCTGCCGCCGGTGGCGGCACCCGTCGCCGCCTACGTTCCCGCCGTCCGCACCGGTGACCACGTCTACACCTCGGGGCAGCTGCCGTTCGTCGACGGCACGCTCGGTCTCGTCGGCAAGGTGGGCGCCGACGTCTCGGCCGAGGCCGCCAAGTCCGCGGCGCGCATCGCCGCGCTCAACGCGCTGGCCGCACTGGACGGCCTCGTCGGCATCGACAACCTCGTCCGCATCGTGAAGGTCGTGGGCTTCGTCGCCTCGGCGGAGGGCTTCACCGGCCAGCCGGGTGTGATCAACGGCGCGTCCGAACTCCTCGGTGAGGTCTTCGGGGAGGCGGGCGTGCACGCCCGCTCCGCCGTCGGCGTGGCCGAACTGCCGCTCGGCGCCCCCGTCGAGGTCGAGATCATCGCCGAGGTGCGCTGACGGGCGCGGGGTGAGCCGGATCTAGAGTGGGACGCACCCCACACCTTCCGACGGAGGAGGCCGGATCATGACGCTGGTTCACCCCGCGTACGCGCAGTTGCGACAGGTCACCGCCAATGCCGCGGTGGTGCTGGCGGAGAACCCGTCGATGATGACGCTCGACGGCACCAACACCTGGATCCTGCGGGCGCCCGGCAGCGACGAGTGCGTCGTGGTCGATCCGGGCCCGCTCGACGAGGCGCACCTCGCGCGCGTCGCCCGGGTGCCCGTGGCGCTGACCCTGGTCAGCCACCGGCACGGCGACCACACCGACGGCGCCGGACGGTTCGCCGAACTCACCGGCAGCGCGGTGCGGGCCGTGGACGCCCGGCACCGGCACGGCGGGGGAGCGGGCCTGGTCGACGGCGAGGTGATCGAGGCGGCCGGACTGCGTATCCGGGTACTCGCCACGCCGGGTCACACGGCGGACTCGCTGTCCTTCGTCGTCGAGGACGACCGCAGCGTGCTCACCGCCGACACCATCCTCGGTCGGGGCACCACCGTCCTCGACGACTCCGACGGCGACCTCGGGGACTACCTCGGGTCGCTGCGCCGGCTGATCGACCTCGGCGCCGGCTACACCGTTCTGCCCGGGCACGGACCGGACCTGCCCGACCTGGAGACCATCGCCCGCGGCTACCTCGACCATCGGGAGGAGCGGCTCGACCAGGTGCGGGCCGCGCTGCGGGTGCTGGGGGACGACGCCACGCCGCGGTCCGTCGTCGAGCACGTGTATGCCGACGTGGACCCGTCGCTGTGGCCGGTCGCGGAGAAGTCGGTCAACGTCCAGCTCGAGTACCTGCGCAGCTTCGCCTGACCTCCCGAACGATCGAGGCCGGTGCATCGACGATGCACCGGCCTCGATTCGTGGAACGGGTGTTACCGCGCGCGGCGGGCGAGGCGCTCCGAGTCGGAGATGAGCACGCTCTTGCCCTCGAGCCGCAGCCAGCCGCGGTGGGCGAAGTCGGCGAGCGCCTTGTTCACGGTTTCGCGGGAGGCGCCGACGAGCTGTGCGATCTCCTCCTGGGTCAGGTCGTGCGTGACGCGCAGCGCGCCCGCCTCCTGGGTGCCGAACCGCTGCGCGAGCTGCAGCAGAGCCTTCGCGACGCGACCGGGCACGTCGGTGAAGATCAGGTCGGCCAGGTTGTTGTTGGTGCGGCGCAGACGGCGCGCGAGCACGCGCAACAGCTGCTCCGCGATCTCCGGGCGCTGGTCGATCCAGGCCTTGAGGGCGTCGCGGTCCATGCTCACGGCGCGGACCTCGGTCACGGTCGTGGCGGTGGAGGTACGCGGGCCCGGGTCGAAGATCGACAGCTCACCGAACATGTCGGACGGGCCCATGATGGTCAGTAGGTTCTCGCGGCCGTCCGGCGAGCGGCGGCCGAGCTTCACCTTGCCGGAGACGATGATGTACAGGCGGTCGCCCGGCTCACCCTCGTTGAAGATGACATGTCCGCGGGGGAAATCGACCGGCTGAAGCTCTTTGACCAGCGCCGCAACCGCCGAGGGTTCGACTCCTTGGAAGATGCCTGCTCTGGCCAGGACGTCGTCCACGTGCGCTCCTTTGGGGAATATTCTCGTCGTCATGCTGCCGGGTCTGCACGACGTCCACGGGCGCCCGGACAGGCCACCTGCAACGCGTACGGAAACGAAGTCTACTGTGCGCGCACTCGGCATGAGTGATTGACACCACGACAGCTGCCGTGCCGTTCCTGCAGCAACGCCCACGCATCCTACCGATGCGTCCCGAAATCAGCTCGCGCGGCGCGCTCCCATGTCGGACTCCGCATCGTCGAGCTCCATGACGAGGACCCGCCGCCGACGGCGGTGGAACCGGGCGAGAGCGTGGGGGAATCCCTCCCTGGCCAGGGTGGCGACGTCGTCGTGGCTCGCCTTGTCGAGGAACTCCTCGACCTCCTGCTGGCGAACGGACAGACGGCTCAGCCGGGACTCGACCCGCTCCATCGCCAATGCGAACAGCATGAGCAGCACGGGGAAGAGTACGACAGCAAGAGCTTGCATACCGGGAAGTAAACACAAGAAAGGTCTCAGAAGCGACACAGCGCCGAATCCGCGACCGGCCGGGTACGTACAGTGGAGCAGGTGCATGCGACCCCGTCCGAGAGTCCCGACGTGCGCCGACGACGCGTGTCCGGAGGCGAGCGGAAACCCGAGAGCAGGCTCGCCCTGGTGCGGCGGGCCCGCCGCATGAACCGGCGGCTCGCCGAGGCGTTCCCCCACGTGTACTGCGAACTCGACTTCACCACGCCGCTCGAGCTGGCGGTCGCCACGATCCTGTCCGCGCAGTGCACCGACGTGCGGGTCAACCAGGTCACCCCGGCCCTGTTCGCCCGCTACCCGGACGCCCGCGCCTACGCGGAGGCCGACCGGGCCGAGCTCGAGGAGTACATCCGGCCCACCGGTTTCTACCGCAACAAGGCCAACTCCCTGATCGGCCTCGGACAGGCCCTGCTCGAGCGGTTCGACGGCGAGGTACCGCGCCGCCTCGAGGATCTCGTCACACTTCCCGGATTCGGCCGCAAGACCGCCAACGTGGTCCTCGGCAACGCGTTCGACATCCCCGGCATCACCGTCGACACCCACTTCCAGCGTCTCGTGCACCGCTGGAAGTGGACCGAGGAAACCGACCCCGTCAAGATCGAACACGCCGTCGGCGCGCTCGTCGACCGCAAGGAATGGACCCTGCTCTCGCACCGGGTGATCTTCCACGGCCGGCGCGTCTGCCACGCCCGCAAACCCGCCTGCGGCATCTGCGTGCTGGCCAAGGACTGCCCGTCCTACGGCATCGGACCCACCGACCCCGTGACCGCCGCCGCGCTGGTGAAGGGACCGGAGACCGAGCACCTGCTCGAACTGGCCGGACGGTGACCCGGTGCAACTGACCCGCGCAGGCCGCTGGAGCCTGGTGGCCCTCGTCGTCGTGGTGGCCCTGATCGTCGCGATCTGGCCCCGCGACGCCGACGACCCGGCGCCGGCCGCCGACGGTGGTCGCCCGACCGCGGCGCCGGTGGACCGCCGCGCCCAGGACACCCCCGAATCCCTCGCGCCGCTGCGTGCCGCGGCGGCGCTCGAGCCCTGCCCGGCCCCGGCCGCGAACGGGGCCGGGCCCCTCGCGGGGTTGCGGTTCGAGTGCCTCGGCGACGGCAGCAGCGTCGATCTGGCCGCCGCGCTCGCGGGCCGGCCCGCGCTGGTGAACCTGTGGGCCTGGTGGTGCGGGCCGTGCGCCGAGGAACTGCCCTACCTGCAGGAGTACGCGCAGCGTGCCGGTGACGCGGTTGCGGTCGTCACCGTCCACACCGACCCCAACGAGGCCAACGCCCTGTCCCGGCTCGCCGAGTACGCCGTACGGCTGCCGGGGGTGCAGGACGGGTCCGCGCGCGTGCAGGCAGCGGTGCAGTCGCCACCCGTGCTGCCGGTGACGGTGCTGATCCGGCCCGACGGTTCCGTCGCGAAGGTGCTGCCTCAGCCGTTCCGCAGCGCCGACGACGTCGCCGCAGCCGTGGAGAACCACCTGGGGGTGAAGGTATGACGCCGTACTGGCTGCGCCGCGTGTCCACCGTGGCGCCGAGCGATCCGCACCAGGTCAACCCGGTGCTCGACCGCCGCGCACCGAACGGGTTCACCGTCCGTCCGGCGGCCGTGCTCGTGCTGTTCGGTGGCTCGTCCGAACCCGATCCCCTCGCGCGGGGCGGTCTGCCCGCCGACGCGGATGTCCTGCTCACCCAGCGGGCGCCGACGATGCGTCAGCACAGCGGGCAGGTCGCCTTCCCGGGTGGCGCCGCCGACCCGGAGGACGACGGCCCGATCGCGACCGCGCTGCGCGAGGCGCAGGAGGAGACGGGCCTCGACCCCGTCGGCGTCCGTCCGCTGACGGTGCTGCCCGAGATCTTCATCCCACCGTCGGGGTTCGACGTCACCCCGGTGGTCGCCTTCTGGGAGAAGCCCACCCCCATCGGGGTGGTCGATCCCCGCGAGGCCGTCCGGGTGGTGCGGGTCTCTCTGCACGACCTGCTCGATCCGGACAACCGCTTCCAGATCCGGCACGAGCGCGGCTACCAGGGACCGGCTTTCCTCGTGGACGACATGCTCGTGTGGGGGTTCACGGCGGGGATCCTGGCGGGCCTGTTCGCGGTGTCGGGCTGGGAGATCGAGTGGGACCACACCGACATCCGTGACTTCGAGGTCACGCTCGCCGAGCTCGAGACAGGGGTGGTCGAACCGTGACACCGTCCGGATGGATCGACGTGCTCATCCTGCTGGTCGTGCTCGTGGCCGCGTCGTCGGGCCTGCGGCAGGGCGCGGTGGCGTCTGCGCTGGCGTTCCTCGGCGTGGTGCTCGGCGCGGTCGCCGGCATCCTCATCGCCCCGCACGTGCTCGTGCACGTCGAGGAGGGACGGATGCGGATCCTCGCCGGGATTGCGCTCATCGTCGTGCTCGTCATCATCGGCGAGGTCGCGGGCATGGTGCTCGGCCGGGCGGCACGGAGCAACATGCACAGCCCCGTCGCGCGGGGCGTCGACAGCGTGGTCGGGGCCGGTCTGCAGGCCGTGGCGGTGCTGGTCGCGGCGTGGCTGCTCGCGATTCCGCTCACCGCGTCGTCGCAACCGGAGATCTCGGCCGCCGTACGCGGCTCCCGGGTGCTGGCCACGGTCGACGTGCTGGCCCCGGACTGGCTGCGCGGCGTCCCCAAGGAGTTCTCGGCGCTGCTCGACACCTCGGGCCTGCCGGAGGTGATCGGGCCGTTCGGCCGCACGCCCATCACCGAGGTGGAGCCGCCGGACCCGAGCGTGCTCGCCAGTCCCGTCGCGCTCGACCTGCACCCGAGTGTGCTGCGCATCAACGGCGTCGCGCCGAGCTGCCAGCGTGCGCTCGAGGGATCCGGGTTCGTCGTCGCGCCCGAACGCGTCATGACCAACGCGCACGTCGTCGCCGGCACGTCGGCGGTGTCGGTGGAGACGCTCGGTGGGGCGCTCGACGCCGAGGTCGTGCTCTTCGATCCCGCCGTCGACGTCGCGATCCTCTCGGTGCCGGGACTCGACGTGGCGCCGCTCGCGTTCGCGCCCGCGCCCGCCGATTCGGGTCAGGACGCCCTCGTCCTCGGATATCCCGGCGGGGGCCCGTACACGGCGAGCGCCGCACGGATCCGGGAGACACTCGACCTGCAGGGGCCGGACATCTACCGCTCCGGCACCGTCGAACGGGAGGTGTACACCGTCCGCGGTTCGATTCGTCAGGGCAACTCCGGCGGGCCGCTCGTCGACGATCAGGGCCGTGTGCTCGGCGTCGTGTTCGGCGCGGCCGTGGACAACAGCGATACCGGGTTCGTGCTGACCGCGGCGGAGGTGAGCAGTCAGCTGGAGCTGGCCGACGATTCCTTCGCGGCGGTGGCGACGGGTACGTGCATCGCCTGAGCTGGGGCGTCCCTACAGTCCGGCGGCGAAGTCGAGCAGCGCGGCGGTCACGTCGTCGGCGCATTCCTGGTGGGCGTAGTGCCCGGCGTCGTCGATCATGAGCAGTTTCCGGCCCGGAGCGTGGCGGACGCACCGGCGCACGGTCGCCGGCAGCACGTACGGGTCCAGCGTGCCGTGCAGTTGCAGGACCGGCAGGGTCAGCGTCTTGTCCATTGCGGCCATGAACCGGCGTCCGTCCGGCCGCCATTGGCTGCGGAACGCCCAGCGCTGGTACTCGAGCGTGCAGTGCGCGGTGCCGGGAATCCGGATGGCCGACCGCATCCGCTCCGCGACCTCCCGGAATTCGTCCGACTGCTGCCACCGCGCGCCGGAACGGGCCTGCAGCAGTCGTTCGATCTCCCACCCGTCGTCGCGCACGAGCTTGCGTTCGGGCCGCCACGGCACCTGGTAGGCGAGGAACGTGGGCAGCAGCGCCGACCGCTGCGCGCGGTCGTGCAGCGCCGCGTCCCGCAGCGAGATCGGGTGCGGCGAGTCCACGAGGGCGATCGCCCGGACGAGCCGCGGGTGCAGCACGGCCGTCGCCCAGCACACCAGGCCTCCGTCGGCGTGTCCGATCAGCGTCGCCTCGGAGCAGCCGAGGGCGCGGATGAGGCCGGCGACGTCGCCCGACAGGGTCCAGCCGTCGTAGCCGCGCGGCGGCTTGTCGGAGTCACCGTAGCCGCGCAGGTCCACGGCGACGGCGCGGTATCCGGCGTCCGCGAAGGCGGTGAGCTGGTGGCGCCACGACCACCACAGGTCGGCGAACCCGTGCAGGAACAGCGCCAGCGGCGCGTCGGGGCCGGACGGGCCGGCCTCGACGGCGTGCAGGCGGATGCCGTTGGCGTGGATGTCGCGGTGCGTCCACGGCCCGGGGTACCGGACCGTGGACGGATCGGGGAGGGACACGGTGCCCTGCATGTGGAGGGTCAGCGCGCGTGCCGGGGGCCCGGTGCCGGCTCCGCGTCGTGCTGCTGCGGCAGGACGGTACGGGCCTGCCTGAGCGAGTCGATGGTCTTCTCCGGGGCGCGCAGCTTGCGCACCCGCAGGTAGCCGATCAGGGCGAAGATCGCCGTGACCACGACCATGATGAGGAAGACGATCAGGAACGCCAGCCAGCGGGGCGTCCAGATGTCGATCAGTTCGGCGAGGAAGAAGAAGAAGAAGAACGAGCTGAACACCAGGACCGCGAAGGCCAGGATGAAGAACAGGCTGCCCTGCAGGCCCTTCTTCACCTCCCCGGTGACCTCGGCCTTGGCGAGTTCGACCTCGGCGCGGAACAGCGTCGAGACCTGTGCCGTGGCATCGCGGACCAGGTCTCCGATGCTCGCTTCCTGAGGAGTGCGGGCGCGCACCTCGGTCAGCGGAATGGACGAGATGCTCGTCGGTACCCCGTCACCCTGCTTCCGGTTCCCGTTCGTCACGCTCAATTGTCGACCCCTCCAGTTGGTTCGTATTGACTACGGTGGGCTCGCCCACGCCGTAACAGTAGCGTCGATCCCAGCACCGAGGCGATCAGTGACGTGACGAGGACGGACGCCTTCGCGATCTCCGCGGGCGCCCCGCCGTCGATACCGGCGAGCGAGAGGTCGGCGATGAGCAGGCTCACGGTGAATCCGATGCCTCCGAGCACGGCGAGTGCCAGCAGGTCCTGCCACGCCAGCCCGGTCGGCCTGGTGGCCACGCCCACGCGGATCGCGAGCCAGGACGCGCCGAAGATGCCGACGGTCTTGCCGATCAGCAGGCCCAGCAGGACGGACAGGCCCACCGGGCTGGTGAACACGTCACCGAGGACCTCACCGTTGATGGGGACGCCGGAGGCGAACAGCGCGAACAGGGGCACACACAGGCCGGCGGACCAGGGCTGGATGTCGTGGGCGAGCCGTTCGGCCGGTGCCTGCCGCTCGCCCGGGTCGGTGCGGACGCGGGTGAGCAGGCCCAGCACGACGCCCGCGATGGTGGCGTGGATGCCGGCCTCGTGCATGCCGTACCAGGTGAGCAGCGCCAGTGGGACATACAGCCACGAGGTCGTGATCCGCTTGTGCTGGGCGTACCAGTAGGCGGCGGCGCACGCGACGGTCCCGAGCAGCCACAGTGCCGCGATGGACGTGGTGAACAGGACGGCGATCAGTGCGATGCCGATGAGGTCGTCGACGACGGCGAGGCTGAGCAGGAAGACGCGCGCGCCGGTGGGGATGCGGGAACCGGTAAGGGCGAGGACTCCGAGTGCGAAAGCGATGTCGGTGGCGACGGGGATCGCCCAGCCGCGGTCCATGCCCGGGCTGCCCCACCCGACCGCGGCGGCGATGAGCGCCGGGAGCAGCACGCCGCCGCACGCGGCGATGACCGGCAGCAGGGCTCTCTTACGGTCCGCCAGTTCACCGACGACCAGCTCGCGTTTGAGTTCGAGTCCGGCGACGAAGAAGAACACGGCGAGCAGGCCGTCCTGCGCCCAGGTGCCGACGGTGAGGTTCAGGTGCAGTGATTCCGGCCCGAGGGGGAAGTCGCGCAGCGCCTCGTAGGCGGGTCCGAGCGGGGAATTGACCCACAGCACGGCCACGGCGGCGGCGACCAGGAGGATCGCGCCACCGACGGTCTCGGTACGCAGGTACCGGGTGAGTTCCGAGCGCAGTGGCTGGTTCACGAAGGCCTTTCGATTCGCGAATTCGGGGTACGCGGGGAGCGCCGCCGAACGGACGTCCCGGCGTATCCCGGCACGAATCGTAGCCGTCGCCGACCCGGACGACCGATGTCCGATTTGATTCGCTCGGGAAAGGAAGTGTTCACTTTCCTAGCAACTGGGATCGATTCCCATCATGTGATTCTCTGGAGCTGGTTTCGTGAGCACTTCCCTCGACAACACCGCCGGGCGGGACGGATCGCTGGTCGCGGGAGTACCGCGCAGCCGCATCATCGTCGCGAGCACCGTCGGCACCTCGATCGAGTTCTACGACTTCTACATCTATGCGACCGCCGCCGTGTCGGTGTTCCCGCACCTGTTCTTCCCGAAGGGCAACGGCACCACCGCCCTGCTCGCCTCGCTCGCGACGTTCGGCCTCGCGTTCGTCGCCCGGCCGGTCGGCTCGATCCTGTTCGGCCACTTCGGGGACCGCATCGGCCGCAAGGCCACCCTCGTCGGCTCGCTGCTGACGATGGGCATCGCGACGTTCCTCATCGGAATCCTGCCCACGTACCACCAGGTGGGACTGCTGGCCCCCGCACTGCTCGCACTGATGCGCTTCTGCCAGGGCCTCGGCCTCGGCGGCGAATGGAGCGGCGCGGCGCTGCTGGCCACCGAGACCGCCGAGAAGGGCAAGCGGGCCTGGGCCGCCATGTGGCCCCAGTTGGGCGCGCCGATCGGATTCTTCCTGGCCAACGGCCTGTTCCTGATCATCACGCTGTTCCTGAACCACGACAACGCCGACCCCGACCTGGGCAGCGCGTTCCTGACGTGGGGCTGGCGGATCCCGTTCCTGCTCAGCGCCGTGATGGTGATCATCGGCCTCTACGTGCGGCTCAAGCTGGAGGAGACCCCGGTGTTCGCCCAGGCCGTCGCCGAGGGCAAGAAGGTCAAGACGCCACTGGCCGAGGTGTTCAGGACGAGCTGGCGTCAGCTGATCATCGGCACTTTCGTGATGCTCGCGACGTACACCCTCTTCTACATCATGACGACCTGGGTGCTCAGCCACGGCACCGGCAAGACCCCCGCCCAGGGCGGCACCGGCGCCGGCTTCCAGTACTCGGACTTCCTGGTGCTCCAACTCGTCGCCGTGCTGTTCTTCGCGGCCGCGATCCCGGTGTCCGGTCGTCTCGCCGATCGCCACGGCCGCCGCATCACGCTGCTGGTCATCACCGGAACCATCATGGCGTTCGGCCTGACCTTCGGGATCCTGCTCGCCCCGGAGGGCATGAGCGAACCGCGCATGCTCCTGTTCCTGATCATCGGCATGATCCTCATGGGCTTCACCTTCGGCCCCATGAGCGCGGTGCTGCCCGAACTGTTCCCGACCAACGTGCGCTACACCGGTTCGGGCATCGCCTACAACGTCTCGAGCATCCTCGGCGCGGCCGTCGCCCCGTTCATCGCGACGTGGCTCGCCACCACCTACGGCGTCGGCTGGGTGGGTGTGTACCTGCTGGTGGCCGCCGCGCTGACCTTCGTCGCGCTGCTCGTGATGCACGAGACCAAGGACCGCCACCTCGAGGAGGTGTAGGGCCGCTTCGCGGCCGGTGCGTCCTTCGGGCGGCTACGACAACCCGAAGGACGCACCGGCAGCTCCGCTGCCTACTTGCCCTGGGCGCGGATCGCCTCGAAGACCTTCGGGTCGACCAGGGTGGAGGTGTCGCCGAGCTCGCGACCCTCGGCGACGTCGCGCAGCAGGCGGCGCATGATCTTGCCGGAGCGGGTCTTGGGCAGTTCCGGCACGATCGAGATCTGCCGGGGCTTGGCGATCGGGGAGATCTCGGTGGAGACCTGGTTGCGCAGCTCGGTGATGAGCTGATCGCCGCTGTTGGTCACGCCCTCGCGCAGGATGACGAACGCGACGATGCCCTGGCCGGTGGTCTCGTCGGCGGCACCGACGACGGCGGCCTCGGCGACGGCCGGGTGCCCGACGAGCGCGGATTCGACCTCCGAGGTCGAGATCCGGTGTCCGGAGACGTTCATGACGTCGTCGACGCGGCCGAGGACCCACAGGGCCCCGTCCTCGTCGTAGCGGGCGCCGTCGCCGGCGAAGTACCAGCCCTCCTCGGCGTACCGGGACCAGTAGGTGTCCTTGTAGCGGTCCATGTCGCCCCAGATGCCGCGCAGCATCGACGGCCACGGCTGATCGAGCACCAGGTAGCCGTTGCCGCCGGCCCCCAGCGGCACGGCGTTGTCGTCGACGATCTTGGCGGAGATGCCGGGCAGCGGCGCCATCGCCGAGCCCGGCTTGGTGGCGGTGATCCCCGGCAGCGGGGAGATCATGATCGCGCCGGTCTCGGTCTGCCACCAGGTGTCGACGATCGGGGCCTGGCCGGCGCCGATGACCTCCCGGAACCAGCGCCACGCCTCGGGGTTGATCGGCTCGCCGACCGAGCCCAGCAGCCGGATCGAGGACAGGTCGTGCGCGTCGGGGATGTCCCGGCCCCACTTCATGAAGGTGCGGATCAGGGTCGGGGCGGTGTAGTAGATGCTCACCCCGTACTTTTCGATGATCTCGAAGTGCCGGTGCTCGTTCGGCGAGTTCGGGGTGCCCTCGTAGACGACCTGGGTCGCGCCGTTGCTCAGCGGCCCGTACACGATGTAGCTGTGCCCGGTGACCCAGCCGATGTCGGCGGTGCACCAGTACACGTCGCGGCCGGGCTTGTGGTCGAACACGTAGTGGTGGGTGTAGGAGGCCTGCGTCAGGTAGCCCCCGGAGGTGTGGATGATGCCCTTGGGCTTACCGGTGGTGCCCGAGGTGTAGAGGATGAACAGCGGGTGCTCGGCGTCGAACGGCTGCGCCTCGTGCTCGGCGGAGGCCTTGTCGACCGTCTCGTGCCACCACAGATCGCGGCCCTCGGTCCAGTCGACGTCGATGTCGGTGCGCTTGACCACCAGCACGTGCTGCACCGACGCCGCATCGGCGACAGCTTCGTCGGCGGCCGGCTTGAGCGGGGCGGCCTGACCGCGGCGCCACTGCCCGTCGACGGTGACGACGAGTTTGGCCTGCGCGTCGTCGATGCGCGAGCGCAGCGCGTGCGAGGAGAACCCGGCGAAGACCACCGAGTGGGTCAGGCCGAGGCGGGCGCAAGCGAGCATCGCCACGATCGCCTCGGGGATCATCGGCATGTAGATCGCGACCCGGTCGCCGGCGACCAGGCCCAGGTCGGTGAAGGTGTTCGCCGCCTTGCACACCTCGGCGAGCAGATCGTTGTAGGTCAGCGCGCGCGAATCGCCGGGCTCGCCCTCGAAGTGGATGGCGACGCGGTCGCCGTTGCCGGCGAGGACATGCCGGTCGACGCAGTTGTAGGCGACGTTGAGCTGCCCACCGACGAACCACTTCGCCACCGGCGCGTCGGACCAGTCCAGCACCTCGGACCACTCGGTGGCCCAGTCCAGCCGCTGCGCCTGCGTCGCCCAGAATCCGAGCCGGTCGGCGTCTGCGGCGGCCTGCAACTCGGGACCGGCGTTGGCGGTGGCGACGAACTCGGGGCTCGGTGGGTACACCTGCTGTTCGTGGTCCTGCGCTGCGCTCGTCATGGTTGCGGGGCCTCTTTCCGGTCGGTCCAAACAGTTCGGGCACCTGTGAGGGTAGTCACCTGTGACCGACATCGCACCGTTGCATCCGGCTGCAACCTGGTCACTTTCGACAATCGGTCGGTCCCGCGCGACGGGCGGTCGGCCTCCGCGGCCAGTGGAACCGCGGGCGCGGGTGGTCGGCAACAGCCGGTACCGTCGGATGCCGTGACCGACCCCTTGCAGCCCCTGCTCGACCTGCCCGGAGTGCGCGATGCCGCGGACCGGGCGCGCGATGCCCTCGCCGAGGTGCACCGGCACAGGACCAACCGGCGCGGCTGGCCGAACACCGCCGCCGAGGCGTCGGTTCGGGCGGCCCGGGCCTCCGCCGCGCTCGACGGCGGATCGATGGAGCTGCCGCCGCCGGGGGAGGCGGGTGATCCGATCCTCTCCGGTGCGCTGCGGGTGGCGCAGGCGCTCGACGGCGACGGCCTGGCCGTCATGGTGTCCACCTGGCAGCGCGCGCCCCTGCAGGCCCTTGCGCGCCTGCACCTGCTCGCGGCGGCCGACCTCGTCGACGAGTCGGAGGCGCTGGGCCGGCCTCGCACGGAACCGGGCGTGGGGGAGCGGCTCGACGCGCTCGCCCAGTTGGTGACCGGAGGCACCCGGGCGCCGGCGCCGGTGCTGGCCGCGGTGGTGCACGGCGAGCTGGCGGTGCTGCGCCCGTTCGGTGTCGCCGACGGCGTGATCGCCCGGGCGGCGTCCCGCCTCGTGTCGGTCGCGAGCGGGCTGGACGTGCACAATCTCGGTATTCCCGAGGTGAGCTGGATGCGTCGCGCCCAGGTCTACCGCGACGGGCTCGCGGGCTTCGAGTCGGGCACCGCGGAGGGCGTCGGGGGTTGGATCGTCTTCTGCTGCGGCGGGCTGGAAGCGGGCGCGCGCGAGGCGACATCGATCGCGGACGCCTTCGCCGGAGGATGATCCGGAGCGTGAATCGTCTTGCGTGTCACCGATTTTCATGCAGGTGACCACATGTAAGCGGGCGACGTCGCCGAATGACTTCGGTGGCGTCGCCCGCCGGCACGGACTGCCGAGTTACCAAGCGTGCTGCATGGGTTGTGTGTCACTGGCCTCGGCGAGGGTTCGGATATCGCTGGTTCGTCCTCGCAACGGGTGCGGGGTGTTCGCCTTCGAAGACCCGAATCTCGCAAGCCCACAACACTTTTGCCCTTATAGTGGCATCGGCTCCGCGTGGGTGCTCGGTGTCCGTGCTGGGAATTCCGGTCGGGAGATCGAACCTTCTCTTCCGATTCGCTCTTGGCCTTCCGTCCTTCCGTAACTCCTTTCTACTCCCGGTCTCCGAGGGGGGCAAGTCCCATTTTCGGGACCGTCACCCGCGCGCCGCGAACCCCGGCCGGTGCCGCCGGCGCAGCGCGAGGTACGTCGCCGCGCCCGCCGCCACCGCGCCCGCCGTGATCGCGGCCGTCGCGGCGACGGCGGCCGGCGGCGTCGCGGTGAGACGATGCAGGAGCGGCACAGGACGCGTGAAAGTAAGTATCGGCCAACCATTTTCGAGGGATTCTCGACGCAGCACCCGATCCGGGTTCACCGCGCGCGGATGGCCCACGGCCCGCAGCATCGGAATGTCCGTCGACGAGTCGGAGTACGCGTAGCAACGTGCGAGATCGTAACCGTACTGCAGCGCCAGTGCCTGTATCGCCTCCGCCTTGGCCTCGCCGTAGCAGTAGAACTCCAGCTCTCCGGCGTAGCGGCCCTCCTCGATCCGCATCCGGCTGGCGGTGCTGTGCGTCGCCCCCAGTGCCGCCGCGATGGGAGTGACCACCTCCTCCCCGGACGCGGACACGATGATCACGTCGTGCCCGCGGAGCTTGTGGTCCGCGATGAGATCGGCGGCCTCGGCGAAGACCAGAGGATCCACGATATCGTGCAGCGTCTCGGCGACGATCGACTTGATCTGCTCGACATCCCAGCCCGTGCACATCGCCGCGATGTGGGCCCGCATGCGCTCCACCTGATCGTGGTCGGCCCCGGACAGCATGAACAGGAACTGGGCATAGCTGCTCTTCAGCACCGCCCGCCGGTTGAGGAGTCCCTGGGCGAAGAACGGCTTGCTGAAGGCGAGTGCGCTGGACTTCGCGATGACGGTCTTGTCGAGGTCGAAGAAGGCGGCGATTCGGCCGGACTGGGTCGGGGCCACGGTCGCGTCGGTCACGGCACCACAATAGGTGTGACTGCTCCTTCCCGGTACGCCCTGCGCTCCGGCCGGTCGTCCGGCCCCTCCACCTGCGCAAAACGCGCGACGGTCGAACCTGCACACTGCGTGAAATGCGCGACGGTTGAACTTGCAAATATCGGGTCGGGGCGTAGTATCGACGACACCTGGACATAGTCCAGGGGGTGTTCAGCCCGCCCCCCCGGGGCTGAACATGACGACCCTCGCCTCCTCCCCCCCTGGCGAGGGTCGTCCTCTGTTCCGGGACCTTTCGGAGCCCGGCGCGTTCATCCACAGGCAGCGCGTTCATCCACAGATTCGCCGGTTCCCCCGGCAGCTGCTTCCGGGGCGCCCGGCCACCGCGCAAGCTGGGCGCCATGACCGATGTCCTGGCCCTCGTCGACGATCCCGCGCTGATGGCGAGCCTGCGTCGCGTGGCGGCCGCCTCCGACCGCACGGTCGGTGAGACGGTGACGACGCCGTCGCGCAGAACCTGGCTCGACGCCGGACTCGTCGTGATCGACCGCACCGCGGCCCTGGCATGCGCGCAGCAGCTCCCCCGGCGGGGCGGAATCGTCCTGGTCACCGCCGGCGGCGCCGACCTCCCCGATTGGCAGGCGGCCACCGCGGTCGGCGCCGAACACGTGGTGGGACTGCCCGACGACGAGGTCGAACTGCTCACCGTGCTCGGCACGGCCGCCGAGCCCGACGCGGGCGGCGGCCACGTCGTCGCTGTCCTCGGCGGCTGCGGCGGCGCCGGCGCGTCCACGTTCGCAGCCGCCCTGGCATGGACGGTCGCCGCCTTCCGGCGCAGTGCGGGAGCCCTCCTCGTCGACGGCGACCCCCTGGGCGGGGGACTGGACGTCCTCACCGGAATCGAGGACCGGCCGGGTGTCCGCTGGCCCGGTCTCACCGTCGATCGTGGCCGGCTCTCCGCCCGGACCCTGCGCGATGCGGTGCCCGAATGGCTGCCGGGACTCGGCGTGCTGTCCGCAGATCGCGAGTCCGCCGCAGAGCCGGCGCCCGCCGCGGTCACCGCCGTGCTCGACACCGTCCGCCGCTCCGGCGACCTGGTGGTGTGCGACGTGCCCCGCAGCCGCGGGCCCGCCGCCGAGGCGATGGTGGCCGCCGCCGACCTGACCGTGCTGGTGGTGCCCGCCCGCGTCCGCGCCGCCCTCGCCGCGGGGCGGGTCGCCGGCTGGGTCGCCGAACAGAACACCAATCAGGGCATCGTCGTGCGCGGCCCGGCCCCCGGCGGGTTGCGCGGCCGGGACGTTGCCGACGTGGTGGGGCTGCCGCTGATCACCACGATGCGCGCGCAGCCCGGGCTCGCCGCGGCGCTCGAACGCGGCGGACTGCGGCTCGGACGGCGCTCTCCACTCGTCCACGCCGCCGAGTCCGTCCTCGACGTGCTGACCGGACCCGAACCGGGCTCGCGGTGGGCGGCATGAGCGCCGTCCTCACCGCCGAGCTGCTCGACCGGGTCCGCGAACGGCTCGCGACCGAGGCCGGCGAACCCACGCCGGACCGCGTCGCCGCCGCGCTGCGTGCGGAGTCCGGCGGGGTTCTCGGCGACTTCGACCTGCTCACGGCCCTGCGGCACCTGCAGACCGAGCTCTCCGGCGCCGGCCCGCTCGAAGCGCTGCTCGCCGAGCCCGGCGTCACCGACGTCCTCGTCACCGCCCCGGACCGGGTCTGGGTCGACCGCGGCGCCGGGCTGCGGCTCGCTCCCGTCGCCTTCCCCGACGAGGCGTCGGTGCGGCGACTCGCCCAGCGCCTCGCGCTGTTCGCCGGACGGCGCCTCGACGACGCGCAGCCGTGGGTCGACGGCCGGCTGCCAGGGCACGGCGATTTCGGGGTGCGCCTGCACGCCGTCCTCGCACCCGTCGCGCAGGGCGGCACCTGCCTGTCGCTGCGCGTGCTGCGGCCCGCCACCCAGGGGCTCGACGCGCTGCGTGATCGCGGCGCCGTCGATCCGCACGCCTATCGGCTGCTGCGACGGATCGTCGCCGCCCGGCTCGCCTTCCTCGTCGTCGGGGGCACCGGGGCAGGCAAGACCACCCTGCTCGCGGCACTGCTCGGCACGGTGGACCCGGGCGAGCGGATCGTGTGCGTCGAGGACGCCGCCGAGCTCGCTCCCGCCCATCCCCACGTCGTGCGGCTCGTCGCCCGGGCCGCCAACGTCGAAGGCGTCGGTGAGGTCGCGGTGCGCGACCTCGTGCGGCAGGCGCTGCGGATGCGGCCCGACCGCATCGTCGTGGGCGAGGTGCGCGGCGCCGAGGTCGTCGATCTTCTGACGGCACTGAACACCGGTCACGACGGCGGCGCGGGCACGGTGCATGCCAACTCGCCGGACGAGGTGCCGGCGCGGCTCGAAGCGCTCGCCGCACTCGGCGGCCTGGACCGGGCCGCCCTGCACAGCCAGCTCGTCGCGGCGGTGCAGGTGGTTCTGCACGTGCACCGCACCCCCGACGGGACCCGCCGGCTGACGGAGATCGGTGTCGTGCAGCGGGACACCGTGTCGGGTGTCGTCGTCGCGCCCGCGTGGACCCACGAGCGCGGCACGGAGGCCGGCATGGACCGACTCGAAGAGCTGTTCCGCCGACGGGAACCGCGGTGACCGCGGCGGCCCTGTGCCTGGCCGCGGCCGTGCTGGTGGCGCCGGGTGCGGTCGCCACGCCGCGGCTGCGGGCACTGCGCACGACGGTCGCCGCCGGACGGTCGTGGCGGCCGCCGCAGGAGGTGACGGTCGGGCTGTGCGTCCTCCCGGCGCTGCTGCTCGGCGTCGCGCCCGCCGTCGCGGCGGCGGTCGTCGCCGGCACCGCCGTGCGACGGCTGCGGCGACGGCGCCGGGACCGCGCACTCGACGCCGAGCAGCGGACCCTGCTCGCCGGGCTCGAAACCGTTGTCGCCGAGCTCGAGGTGGGCACCCATCCGGCCGAGGCGTGCGCGACGGCGGCGCGGGAGACGACCGGGCCGACTGCCGACGCCTTCCGCGTCGCGGCGGCGCGGGTCCGGCTCGGCGGCAGCGCGGCCGACGGCCTGCGCGCCGCGGCCCGCGCGCCGGGACAGCCGGGGCTCGCCGCGTCGCTCGAGCGGCTCGCCGCGGCCTGGGAGGTGTCGGACCGGCACGGGCTGGCGCTGGCGCAACTCCTCACGGCCGCGCGCTCGGATCTGTCCGGCCGCATGCGGCTGCGCTCGCGCACCGAGGCGGGACTGGCGGGGGCCCGCGCGACGGCGACGGTGCTCGCGGCCCTTCCGGCGCTCGGTGTGGCGCTGGGGCAGATGATGGGGGCCGCGCCGGTGACGGTGCTGCTCGGCGACGGTCTCGGTGGTGTGTTGCTGGTGGTGGGCACCGTGCTGGCGTGCGCCGGGCTGCTGTGGACCGATCGGATCGCGACGCGGGTGGCATCGTGACGGCGTCGCTGGTGTGCCTTGCCGTGGCGCTCGTGATCCTGCCGGACCTGCAGGCGCGACGGTTGCAGGCCCTCGCCGCAGGGGCCGCGACGTCCGGCGGAGCGGCCGACTCCGGCGGTGCGCCGGACGACCCCCATGCCGTGCCCGCCGCGTTCGACCTGATGGCCGCCTGCCTGCGTGCCGGCCTGCCGACGGCGACGGCGGCCCGGACGGTCGCCGACTCGGCGCCGCCGGCCCTCGCACGGGCCCTGCGTCGGGGCGCGGACCGGCTCGAGCTCGGGGCCGCCCCGACGGACGCGTGGAGCGGTCTCGGGGACGCGACCTCGGACGGCTCCGGCGCCGAGACGGAGGCGCTGGAGGCCTTCGCCCGCGCGGCGCGGCGATCGGCGCGGTCCGGTGCCCCGCTGTCGGGCATCGTCGCCGAGGTGGCGGAGCGACAGCGCGAACAGGCGGAGGACCGGGCGGCTGCGGCCGTCGAGCGTGCCGGGGTCCTGGTCAGCGGCCCGCTCGGGCTGTGTTTCCTGCCGGCGTTCGTGTGCCTGGGCATCGTGCCCGTCGTGATCGGGCTCGCGGGACGCGTGCTCGGCGACGGGCTGTTGTGAGACGTCGGCGCGGACGGTCCGCGCCGAAGGAGGGGAGGAACCATGGTAGGCAACGTGATTCGGGCGGCGGCGCAGCGGCTGAGCGGTGCCGTCGCGGCGGAGGACGGCATGTCCACCGCGGAGTACGCGATCGGCACGATCGCCGCGGCGGCGTTCGGTGCCGTGCTGTACACGGTGGTCACCGGCGACAACATCGTCACCGCGCTCACCGGCATCGTCGAGCGCGCGCTGAACACGGCGGTGTGAGCGGGGACGACGGCGGGGTGACCGTCGAGGCGGCGATCGCCCTCACCACGCTGGTGAGTGTTCTCGTGCTGTGTCTCGGTGCGGTGCTGTGTGTTTCGAATCAGCTCCGGTGTCAGGACGCGGCGCGGGAGGCCGCCCGGCTCGCGGCTCGCGGCGACGGGGTGCGAGCGGTGGAGGTGGCGGCGCGGGTCGCTCCGGAGGGCGCACGGATCTCCGTGCGCCCCGACGGTGACCTCGTCGTGGCGACGGTGACGGCGGACGGTCCGCTGCTGCCGATGGTGACGCTCACGGCGGAGGCGGTATCCGTGATCGAACCGGAAGTGGCGCAGTGACATTCGGGGACGACCGGGGTAGTGCGAGCGTGCTGGGGTGTTTCGTCGCGGTCGCGCTGATCGTGGTCACCGGGCTGCTCGTGCAGACGGGGGCGGGGGTCGCGACGCGGCACCGGGCGCAGGCGGCGGCCGACCTGGCGGCCCTGGCGGTGGCCGGTGCGCTCGATCGCGGATCGGACACCGCATGCTCGGAGGCGGACCGGATCGCGGCGCGGATGCGGGTGCAGGTGCGCTCGTGCACCGTCGACGGCTGGGACGCCGTCGTCGAGGTCGGGGCCGAGGTGTCGCTGCCGGCTGGGCGGCAGGCCCGGGCGATCGCGCGGGCGGGGCCGGCCGGGTGAGGCGCGAGGTCAGGCGAGGGTGTCGAGCACCGCGCCCAGCAACGCGACCGCGCCGGCCTTGTCGAGCGGGTCGTTGCCGTTGCCGCACTTGGGGGAGTACACGCACGACGGGCAACCGGCGGCGCATTCGCAGGCCGTCACGGCCGCGCGGGTTGCACCGAGCCACTCGGCGATGCGCGCGTACCCGCGGTCGGCGAAACCGGCGCCCCCGGGATGCCCGTCGTAGACGAAGACGGTGGGCAGCCCGGTGTCCGGGTGCACCGCGGTGGACACGCCGCCGATGTCCCAGCGGTCGCACGTCGCCACGAGCGGCAGCAGGCCGATGGCGGCGTGCTCGGCGGCGTGCAGCGCGCCGGGTACCCGTTCCGGTCCGATCCCGCACCGGTCGAGCAGTTCGGGGGTGACGGTGTACATCACCGCGCGCGTCGGCAGGCACTGGGACGGCATGTCGAGGTCGGTGCTGTCGAGCACCTCGCCGGACGGCAGCCGTCGCAGGTACGAGACCACCTGGTGGGTCACCTCGACCTCGACGAGGCCTACGGTCACCGGCCCGAGCGAGCGCTGTTCCGCCACGGCGGTCACGACGATGTCGGTGATCTCCCGCGCGGAGGTGGACCATTCGGGGTCCTCGGCGTGCACGAGCGCGATCCCGTCGTCGAGGTGCAACTCGTCGACGACGAACGACTCGCCGCGGTGCAGGTACACCGCTCCCGGATGCGCGGTCGCCGGTGCGCGACCGCCGTCGACGGTGCCGAGCATCCGTCCGGTGTCCGACTCGACGATGGCGATCTGGGTGCCGATGCCGCCGCGGATGTCGATGTCGGAGTGGGGACGGGTGTCCGGGGTGACGAACCAGCCGTGCGGGCGCCGCCGGATCGCTCCCTGCGCGGCCAGGGCGGCGAGCACGTCGGCCGCACCGAACTCCTCGACCTCGGCGTCGGTGAGCGGCAGCTCGAGCGCGGCGCACAGCAGTTGCGGGCCGAGCACGTACGGATTGGTGGGATCGGTGACCGTCGCCTCGACGGGCTTGTCGAGCAGCGCCGCCGGATGGTGCACGAGGTAGGTGTCGAGCGGATCGTCGCGGGCGACGAGCACGACCAGCGATCCCGCACCGCGGCGCCCGGCCCGGCCGGCCTGCTGCCAGAACGACGCGACGGTGCCCGGGAATCCGGCGACGACGACGGCGTCCAGGCCGGCGATGTCCATGCCGAGTTCCAGGGCGTTGGTGCTGGCGGCACCGAGCAGCCGGCCGTCCGCCAGGGCCGCCTCGAGCTCGCGGCGCTCCTCGGCGAGGTAGCCGGCGCGGTAGGCGGCGACCCGATCGACGAGCTCGGGGGCGGCCTCGGCGAGCAGCCGCTGCGCACCGAGCGCGGTGAGTTCGGCACCGCGCCGGGACCGCACGAAGGCGAGGGTGCGGGCACCCTCGACGACGAGGTCGGCGAGGATGCGGGCGGCCTCGGTTCCGGCGGCGCGGCGCACGGGGGCACCGTTCTCGCCGGTCACCTGCTCGAGCAGCGGCGGCTCCCACAGCGCGACGGTGCGAGGTCCGTGCGGGGAGCCGTCCTCGGTCACCTCCCGGCAGGGCGCGCCGACGAGCCGGGACGCCGCGGCGCCGGGGTCGGCGGTCGTGGCGGAGGCGAGGACGAAGACCGGCCGGGCGCCGTAGCGCGCGGCGATCCGCCGCAGCCGGCGCAGCACCAGGGCCACGTTGGAGCCGAAGACGCCGCGATAGGAGTGACACTCGTCGACCACCACGTAGCGCAGCCGGCGGAAGAACCGGGACCAGCGGGCGTGCCCGGGCAGCATCGACATGTGCAGCATGTCGGGGTTGGTGAAGATCCACCGTGAGTGGCTGCGCGCCCACTGCCGCAGTTCGGTGGAGGTGTCGCCGTCGTAGGCGCACGCGTGCACGTGACCGAGTTCGGGCTCGGCGGCGGTCACCTCGGTGACGGCGCGCAACTGGTCCGCGCAGAGCGCCTTCGTGGGGGAGAGGTACAGCGCGGTGGCGTGCGGGTCCTCGGCGAGGGCGGTGAGCACGGGTAGCTGGTAGGCGAGGGACTTGCCCGAGGCGGTGCCGGTGGAGACGACGACGTGCTCCCCGCCGGCGGCGAGGTCGGCGGCCTCTGTCTGGTGGCTCCACGGCCGGGGCACGCCGGTGGCGCGCAGAGCCCGGACGACGGCGTCGGACGCCCAGTCCGGCCAGTCGGTGTGGCGAACGTCGCGGGCGGGCAGGTCCGCGCTGTGGGTGAGGGGATGTTCCGAGGCCGGCGTGCCGGCAAGCACCCGTTCGAGCAGTTCGTGGCCGAAGCTCGACGGCCCGTCGCCGACGGGACGGCGGTGCGGCGAGCTGGTCACACTGGGTACTCCGGAGGATGCGGTCGGGATGGGTAACCAGCGTAGTAGGCCATCGCTCCCGGCGTTCGGTCGGTGTCCGGTCGCGCGCGGGGTAACATCGACGTAACCGTACCGGCGAGTAATCCTGCCGTCGGCATATACAAGATCAAATTTTCGGGCGAATTGTGCGCCCGCCTACTGTTGTCTGCGCCCGGAACGTGGTTCACTGACATCGGTCGCAGCTTCTGTGTTCGGTGACTTGAGAAAGTGCACGGCTCGCAGGATCGATGGTTGCGAGCGCGGTGCTTTGCTCTTCCTGTGGGGGGATCAAGAAGTACAGCGGTCGGAACCGGCCCGGCGGCTCGCTCGCCCGCGAACCGCCGCATCCGGTGTTAGAAAGAGAAGGAAAAGCATGGCACAGGGCACTGTGAAGTGGTTCAACGCGGAGAAGGGCTTCGGCTTCATCGCTCCCGAGGACGGCTCCGCCGACGTTTTCGTCCACTACTCGGAGATCCAGGGCAGCGGCTTCCGCACCCTGGAGGAGAACCAGCGCGTGGAGTTCGAGGTCGGCCAGGGCACCAAGGGCCCGCAGGCCACCGGCGTTCGCGCGCTCTGATCGTCGACGCTCCTGCCGGAGCCTGACGTGACTCGGTCCGCAGGGACCGAATCCTCGATCGTCCCCCGTCACCATCGGTGAGGGGGGACGATCTGTTTCTGCGGCAGGTAGCGGAGGAAGGGCGGGTGAGTGAGCCAACTGTCGTTCTTCGGGGCCGAGGAGATGCCCCCGGACCCGACCGACCTCGGCGGCCTGCTGGCCGCGCACGGCCACGCGGTGGTCTCCGGTGACGGCGCACGGATCTCCGTGGTCGTGGACGAGCCGTGGCGGGCGGAGGCGATCGCGGAGCTGATGGCGCAGGCCGCGCTGTCCCCGGAGGTCACCCGGACGGACGAGGGACACCCCCTGGTGCGCACCGCCGCCCTACCGGAACTCGTCCCGGTGGCGGCCGCATGGACACGGGGTGCGGTGAAGGCGGTGCCGGCGGGATGGGTGCCGGGCTCGCGAGCCCTGCGGGCGTGGGTGCTCGCGGCCGGCCGCGCCGAGGCCGAGGGCGAGCGCTACGTGCTGGGGCTGGATCCGCATGCCCCGGACACCCACCCGGTGCTGGCCCAGTCGCTGATGCGCGCCGGGATCGCGCCGACGCTGATCGGCACGCGCGGCGCCGCACCGGGCCTGCGGGTGTCCGGGCGACGCAGGTTGATGCGTCTCGTCGAGAACATCGGGGCGCCGCCGGACGACCCCCGCGCGCGGCAGATCTGGCCGCGCGTGCGGTAGGCGCCGCATCACAGGTGACAGGCCTTCCGTCGCAGGTGTGCGACCCTGTGTATGGCCGCGTCCGGGGAACGGGTCGGTATACATGTCGGGGAGAAGCACGACATGTCAGCGAACAGGGAAGGTGCGGGCAGCGCTGTGGCAGCACGGGACAACAGCACGTCGAACGGCTCGTCGGGCACGCGTCGGCTCGTGATCGTCGAGTCCCCGACCAAGGCGAAGAAGATCGCGCCCTACCTGGGCCGGGACTACGTCGTCGAGGCCTCCGTCGGGCACATCCGTGACCTGCCGCGCGGTGCCGCCGACGTGCCGGCCAAGTACAAGGGCGAGTCGTGGGCCCGGCTCGGCGTGAACGTCGACCACGGCTTCGAGCCGCTGTACGTCGTCAGTCCCGAGAAGAAGTCCAAGGTCACCGAACTGAAGGGGCTGCTGAAGGACGCGGACGAGCTGTACCTCGCGACCGACCCCGACCGTGAGGGCGAGGCCATCGCCTGGCACCTGCTCGAGACCCTCAAGCCGAAGGTCCCGGTCCGCCGGATGGTGTTCCACGAGATCACCGAGCCGGCCATCCGGGCCGCCGCGGAACACACCCGCGACCTCGACAACAACCTCGTCGACGCCCAGGAGACCCGCCGCATCCTCGACCGCCTCTACGGCTACGAGGTCAGCCCGGTGCTGTGGAAGAAGGTCATGCCGCGGTTGTCGGCGGGCCGCGTGCAGTCCGTCGCCACCCGGGTCATCGTGCAGCGCGAACGCGAGCGCATGGCCTTCCGGTCCGCGACGTACTGGGACATCGCCGCCACGCTCGACGCCGGCGCCGACGCGAGCCCCCGCTCGTTCGGGGCCCGGCTCGTCGGTGTCGACGGCGCCCGCGTCGCGGCCGGCCGCGACTTCGGACCCGACGGGCAGCTCAAGTCCACCGGCGTCGTCGTGCTCGACGAGGCGTACGCGCGACGGCTCGCCGAGGCCCTGCACGGTGTCGACCTGACGGTGACGTCGGTCGAGAGCAAGCCGTACACCCGCAAGCCGTACGCGCCGTTCATGACGTCGACCCTGCAGCAGGAGGCGGGCCGCAAGCTGCGGTTCTCGTCAGAGCGCACGATGCGCATCGCGCAGCGCCTGTACGAGAACGGCTACATCACGTACATGCGTACCGACTCGACGACCCTGTCCGAGAGCGCGATCTCCGCCGCCCGGGCGCAGGCCACCGAGTTGTACGGCGCGCAGTACGTGCACCCCACCCCGCGGCAGTTCACCCGCAAGGTGAAGAACGCGCAGGAGGCGCACGAGGCGATCCGTCCGGCCGGCGACGTGTTCGCCACGCCCGGCGAGCTGCACTCACGCCTCGACACCGACGAGTACCGGCTCTACGAGCTCATCTGGCAGCGCACCGTCGCCTCCCAGATGGCCGACGCGCGGGGCACCACCCTGACGCTGCGCATCACCGGCACCGCCGCGAGCGGCGAGGAGTGCACGTTCTCCTCGTCGGGCCGCACCATCACCTTCCCGGGCTTCCTCAAGGCGTACGTCGAGAGCGTCGACGAGGAGGCCGGCGGCCAGTCCGACGACGCCGAGTCCCGGCTGCCCAACCTGTCCGAGGGACAGCGCGTCACCGCGACCGAGCTCGATCCGGACGGCCACTCGACCAACCCGCCGGCCCGCTACACCGAGGCCAGCCTGATCAAGGCGCTCGAGGATCTCGGCATCGGCCGGCCGTCGACGTACGCGTCGATCATCAAGACCATCCTCGACCGCGGCTACGTCTACAAGCGTGGCAGCGCCCTGGTCCCGTCGTGGGTGGCGTTCGCGGTCATCGGGCTGCTCGAGGCGCACTTCGGACGCCTCGTCGACTACGGCTTCACCGCCGCCATGGAGGACGACCTCGACGAGATCGCGGGCGGCCACGAGCAGCGCACCGACTGGCTGACGAGCTTCTACTTCGGTGGTGCCCACGGCGCCGAGAACTCGGTGGCGCGCGAGGGCGGCCTGAAGAAGATGGTCGGAGAGAACCTCGAGGACATCGACGCCCGCGAGATCAACTCGATCCGGCTGTTCGACGACGCCGAGGGCCGGGAGATCCACGTGCGCGTCGGCCGGTTCGGCCCCTATCTCGAGCGGATGGTCCCCAATCCCGACTCCCCCGACGGGGAACCGGTCTCCCAGCGGGCGAACCTGCCCGACGACCTGCCGCCGGACGAGCTGACGCTCGAGTACGCGGAGAAGCTGTTCTCGACCCCGCAGGAGGGCCGGGTCCTCGGCGTCGACCCGGCCAGCGGCAACGAGATCGTCGCGCGGGAGGGCCGCTTCGGTCCGTACGTGACCGAGCTGCTGCGCGAACCGGAGCCGGAGCCGGAACCGGACATCACGCCCATCCCGGTCGAGGAGGCACCCTCGGCGGGCGGCACCGCGACTGGTGGTGGCACGGCCACCGTGACGAAGAAGGCCGCGAAGAAGGCGCCGGCGAAGAAGGCCGCCAAGAAGGCGGCCGGCCCCAAGCCGCGCACGGCCTCGCTGCTCAAGTCGATGGAACTGTCGACGGTGACGCTCGAGGACGCCCTGCGGCTGCTGTCGCTGCCGCGGGTGGTCGGGGTCGACCCCGCGACGGGCGAGGAGATCACCGCCCAGAACGGCCGCTACGGGCCGTACCTGAAGAAGGGCACCGACTCGCGGTCGCTGGCCGACGAGGAGCAGATGTTCACCGTCACCCTCGAGGAGGCGCTGAAGATCTACTCCGAGCCCAAGCGCCGCGGTCGGCAGGCCGCCGCCACGCCGCCGCTGCGGGAGCTGGGCACCGACCCGGTCAGTGGCAGCCCGATGGTGATCAAGGACGGGCGCTTCGGCCCGTACGTCACGGACGGCGAGACCAACGCCAGCCTCCGCAAGGGCGACGAGGTCGACACCATCACCGACGAACGCGCCTCCGAGCTGCTCGCGGATCGTCGCGCCCGGGGCCCGGCGAAGAAGACCGCGAAGAAGACCGCGGCCAAGAAGGTTCCGGCCAAGAAGACGGCCGCCAAGAAGACCGCGGCAAAGAAGACGACCGCGAAGAAGGCCGCCGCGAAGAAGGAGTGACCCTCCCCGGAGCGGCGGCCTATCCTCGCCGTGTGTACCGCGAGGCGGCGTCCGGCATACCCGGCGTGCTCGTGTGGACGGCGACGAGGACCGCGGGTACGGCCGGAACGTCCGTGCTGCCCGACGGCTGCACGGATCTGATCTGGCACGAGGACGGCTTCCTGGTGGCAGGACCGGATACCCGCGCCCAGTTCTCCGACCTGGGCACCCGCCGGGACCTGACCGCGGTGCGGTTCGGTCCCGGGGTGGGGCCGGCGGTGCTCGGGGTGGACGCGGCCGAGCTGCGCGACGCGCGCGTACCGCTGGACCGCATCCGGCCCGAGGCGCACGTTCGTCGCCTGGTGTCGGCCGCGGAGTCCGACCCGCTCGGTGCGCTCCTGCACGAGACGCGGCGCCGCCTGGACGGCGTCGACCGCAGCGTCGAGACGGGCATCGCGTCGCAGCTCGGCGCCGGAGCGTCCGTCGCCGAGGTGGCGACGTCGATGGGTTGGAGTGCGCGGCGGTTGCACCGGCACGCGCTGCGGGTCTACGGCTACGGTCCGAAGACGCTGGCGCGCGTGCTGCGATTCCGTCGCGCGGTCGGTCTCGCGCGCGCCGGCCGGTCGTTCTCCGACGTCGCGGCCGAGTGCGGTTTCAGCGACCAGGCCCACCTCGCACGGGAGGTACGCGCCCTCTCCGGCGTTACGCTCGGCGCGCTCGTTCGCTGAGCGGTCACGCGGGCAAGGCCGCGAACAGTTCGATGCTGTGCCCGTCGGGATCGTGCACGCTCGCATACCGCTGCTTCCAGAACGCGTCCCACGGTTCGAGCACGCTCGTGCATCCCGCCTCCAGCAGGTCGCGGTACGTCGCGTCCACATCCGCTGGTGAACCACAGTCGAACGCGAGTGCAGGACCACCGGTGCCCGGCCGGAAGCCCGGATGGAAGGTCCGGACCGATTCGAGGGTGTCCCACGCCAGGCGGAGCCCGCCCGGCAGCGTCGTCTCGTAGTGCGGTTCGTCGGAGCCGGCGGGCAGGTCCAGCCCGAGGCGGCGATAGCAGTCGAAGGAACGGGTCATGTCGGCGACGACGAGCCCGACCAGCGCGAGTTGTGCAGTCATGACGGTGACGCTAGGCCGCCGCGACGTCGCCGTCTTGAAGGTTTCGGACGGCCGACGCACCGGCCGCGTCGGAGCCGGTCGCTACGCTGAGGCCATGCCCGGTGTCTTCGAACGTCTCGTCGGCCAGCGCGACGTGGAGACCGAACTGACCGCCGCGGCCACCGCCGCGCGCGGGGGCGGAGCCGGTTCTCGGATGACGCACTCGTGGCTGTTCACCGGGCCCCCCGGCTCCGGGCGGTCGATCGCCGCCCTCTGCTTCGCCGCCGCCCTGCAGTGCACCGACCCCGCGGCACCGGGCTGCGGTCACTGCCACGCATGCAGCACCACCATGGCCGGCACCCACGGCGACGTCCGTCGGGTGATCCCCGAGGGGCTCACGATCAGCGTCAAGGCGATGCGCGACATCGTTCGGACCGCCTCGCGTCGCCCGAGCACCGGGCAGTGGCAGGTCGTGGTGATCGAGGACGCGGACCGGCTCACCGAGGGCGCCGCGAACGCGCTGCTCAAGGTCGTCGAGGAACCGCCCGAACGCACGGTGTTCCTGCTGTGCGCGCCGTCGATCGATCCGCAGGACATCTCCGTGACCCTGCGCTCGCGATGCCGGCACGTCGCACTCGTCACGCCCAGCCCGGACGCGATCGCCCGGGTCCTGCGCGAACGCGACGGGCTCGACGCCGAGACCGCGAGCTGGGCGGCGTCGATCAGCGGCGGCCACGTCGGCCGTGCCCGGCGTCTGGCCACCGACGAGTCCGCCCGCGCCAGCCGGCGGCGTGCGCTGGATCTGGCCGAAGCCGTGCTCCGCCCCGCGACCACCTACACCGCCGCAGACGAGCTGGTCCAGCGTGCCGAGGCCGAGGCGAAGGAGATCAGCGTCGCGCGCGACGAGCGCGAGACCGAGGAACTCCGGACGGCTCTCGGCGCCGGTGGCACCGGTAAGGGCGCCGCCGGGGCGCTCCGCGGTGCGGCCGGCGTCCTCAAGGACCTCGAACGCACCCAGAAGTCCAGGCGCACGCGGACCGAGCGCGACATCATGGACCGCGCCCTCATCGATCTGGCCGGTCTCTACCGGGATGCGCTGGCACGTTCCCTGGGCGCTTCCGGCACCGCCAACCATCCCGACATGGCCGAGCGTGCCTCCGACCTGGCTTCGCGGGCCCGGCCGGAGGCGTTGCTGACCTGCATCGAGGCGATCCTCGAATGCCGTGAGGTTCTCGCACAGAACGTCAAACCGCGCTTCGCGGTGGCCGCCATGGCGGCCCGGCTGAGCTCGGCATTCCGGTAGGCGGCGAGGGGTGGTTTGCATTGGACAGGGGGGTAGGCGCTAAACTCGTGCGCGCCGTCAGGCACGCTGCCTTAGCTCAGTCGGTAGAGCATTTCACTCGTAATGAAAAGGTCGCGAGTTCGATTCTCGCAGGCAGCTCGGAGCGACGAAGGCCCTTCACCCGGAAGACGGGTGGAGGGCCTTCGTCGACCGGGGGACCCTTCCGGTCCGCTCGCCCACGACGAAGTCGCCCGCCGGCGCCCTCCGTGCCGGATGATGGCACGTGTGCTTCTGGAAATTTTCTCGATCGTTCTGATCGTCGGCGCTCTGGTCGTTCTCATCCCCACCGCGATGCGCGTGTTCCGCCGGCGCGACGACGACCACTAGGTCGGTCTTCGCCGCTCGGCACCCCGCTCGGGCGGCGCCCCCTCAGTACACTCGACTTATGAGTGAGTCGTTGAAAGAGCGGGTGCGAGCGAAGATTCTGCGCCAGCGCGGCGAAGACGGCGGGCGCCCTCTCGGTGACGCCGAAGGGGACAACCCCCGGCTCATCGACATCGACCTCGACCTGGCGCTGCTGGAGCAGGCCGCCGAGGGCGATGCCGTCGTGGAGGAGCTGGCCGTGAAGTACTGGGTGCCCTGACTCGGCGCAGAAAAGCGGTCTGACCAGGCGATTTGGTGAGAGCGCAATGTTCACGTAACTTATTCCAGGTCAGAGCGACACGGACACCGACCCGGCCCGCAGGGGCCCGGGAAAACGAGGTTGGACGAAGGCGCCTGATTAACCCGATTGAAAACCTTCTGGTAGGGTTTCCAATCGCTCCTGAGATCGGATCGGCCGCGGATTTTGATTCCGAAAGCCCCCGATGTTAGGCTGGAACGGTTGCCCCGGAGTGAAGCACTGAAAAGTGCGGAGCGATGGTGTGCGCGTGTTC
>NZ_WVTE01000224.1:0-48246 GCF_009939605.1 Rhodococcus sp. YH1
GGCCGCGCCACCTACTGCTGGACCGTCGACGATCCCGCCGACGTCGAACTGTGCCGCGACCTCGGCGTCGGCTGGGTGGCCACCAATCATCCGGGGCGCACCAAGCTTCTGCTCGGCGCTTCGCGCGGCGTGTAGTTTTGCGCCGTGGCCAAGAAGAGTAAGAGAAACAGCGGACCCAAGCCCGGCAGCAACCGTGCCGCGAAGCTCGAGCAGCGCCGGCTCGCCCGGGAGGCCGAGGCTGCCACGGTCACCCGGCCGTTCGAGGGTCTCGCCCTCGAGTGCGACCTGGTGGCCTTGCGCGAGTTCGTTCCGTCGGCGGTGTTCACGTTGCCGTTGACCACGCCCGGCCGGGCCGTCCGGGCGGCCACCGTGCTGCCCGGCGCCGTCGCCGCGCTCGCCCGCGAGGAGGGCGACGAGACCACCGCGTACGTCGGGCTGCAGCTCGCCGCCGCCGGCCCCGACCCGGCCGCCGAGCTCGGCGCGGCGATCGCGTGGGCCCGGGAGGCGGAGGCCGGGTCGTCGCTCGCCGTCGCCGAACCCGGACCGGACGAGCCGCGCCTGCACGATCTGATCGACGTCGACGTCGTCCCGGAGATCACCGTGCACCAGGACTTCGACTGGTGGATCCCCGAGGGCGTCGAGGTCTCACCCGACGTCGCGCACACCGTCAAGCACGCCAACGACGCGATCATGCCGTCCGCACGGCTCGAGGGCGAGGGCGTCGTCGCCGCCTGGTGGGTGGATGCCGGTGAGAAGGCGCACCTGCGCTGGGTGCGTCCGGAGGACGAGGACACCCTGATGTCCGCGTTGTCGCGGGTGCACGCCGCGGGCGGACTGCACCTGGGGGAGGGCTCGCGGTTCGCCGGGTCGTTCCGCACCCACGGCCTGCTCGTGCCGGTGTTCGATCTCGACCCCGAGCGGCACCCCAACGAGTGGGTCGCCCCGACCGCCGAGTTCGGTGCCCGGCTCGCCGAGGCCTTGGCGGTCGACGCGCCGCTCACCGCCGCCGAGCGGCGCTCGCGCGACGGCCTGCGCAGTCGTCAGGTCACTCTGCGCTGACCCGTCCCGTCGCCGACCCCGGCCCGACCCCGGGCCGAGCGAATGTATCGTTCCGTCGGCCTACGGAGATGAGCGATACATTCGCTCGGCTCGGGGCGAGCGGGCTCACGACGGCGGCGTCAGCAGTTCCGGCGGAATCTGCTGGTCCTGGGCCAACGCGTCGAAGAACGGCACGGCCCGCGACCGATCCCACAGCAGCACGTTGCCGATCCCGGAGACGTCCTCGAAGCCGCCGACCGGGACGGTGGCGGTCACCGTCTCGCCGCGCATCGCCCACCCGAGCCGGGCCAGGTGCCACATGTGGTCGCTCTCGTCGACCCGCAACGAGCCGGCGACCCCGGAGGCCAGCGACCACATCCGCACCGGGTTCAGCAGCGTGCTCAGGCCGGTGGCCTTGCTGAGCAGGGCGGACATGAACAGCCGCTGGTTGTTCATCCGGTCGAGGTCGGCCAGCGCCGTCGCGCGGGTGCGCACGAAGCCGAGGGCCTGCGGACCGGTGAGTTCCTGGCAGCCGGCCGGCAGGGAGATCCCCGCCAGCGGATCGTCGATGGCCTGCGGCAGGCAGACGTCCACACCCCCGAGGTCGTCGACGATCGAGGCGAAGCCGCCGAACCCGATCTCGGCGTAGTGGTCGATGTGCACGCCGGTGGCGCCCTCGACGGTCTGCACCAGCAGCGCCGGACCACCCAGCGCGAACGACGCGTTCAGCTTGTCCTGGCCGTGGCCCGGGATCGGGACGTACGAGTCGCGGGGGAGGGACACCATCGTGGTGGCCCCGCCGCCGCTGGGCACGTGGATCAGCATGACGGTGTCGGTGCGGTCCGGGCCGGTCTCCCCACCCGTCGCGAGTTCCTGCTCCTGCTCGGTGCTGAGGCCGGTGCGGCTGTCGGACCCCACAAGCAGCCAGTTGGTACCCGGGGTGTCGCCGACGCGGTCGTCGTAGTCGGCGAGCGCGTCGACGCGGGTGAGCTTGCCGTCGAGGTACACGGCACCGGCGCCGACGAGGGCGATCAGCACCAGCACGACGATCGCGGTGCGGCGCAGCAGGCGACGGGCGCCGACGGGGCGACGGCGCGGGGCCGGTTCGGGCGCGGGCGGGGTGGGCCGACGTCGCGGCGGCGGGGCCGGCGGTGGGGGCGCCGCGGCGCGGCGCGGCTCGTCGTACGGTTCGGGGGTCTGTCTGGGCGCCCAGTCGCGCTGCTGCCTCGGCGGTTGCTGCCTCGGGGGTTCGTGTGGCGGCGGGGCCGGCCTCGGCTGCCGCGGCGGGGGTGCCGGCGGCCGGTACTGCGGTATGGGCGCCTGCGACCAGGCCTGCTGCGGGGCGGGGGGACGTCCGTCGCGACGGATGATCTGCGGTCCCTCCGGCGACGGCGACGACGGCGGCGCCGGCCGGCCCATCGGTGCCGGGCGGCGCGGCGGCGGCATCTGCGGAGGCTGATGCGGCGGCCGGGGCCGGGGCCGGGGGTCGGGATGGTCGCCGTTCACGACCTCCCAATGTACGCAGCCCGGGCTAGGGCAGCCAGGACACGTGCCCGCGCAGCGCCTGGTAGCCGACGAATGCGACGCTGTCGATCAGCGCGTGCGCCACCACCAGCGGCCACAGCTGCGACGTGCGCTGCCAGTACCGGCCGAACACCAGACCCATGACGACGTTGCCGAGCCCGCCGCCGAGGCCCTGGTAGAGGTGGTAGCTGCCGCGCAGCAGCGACGAGGCGAGCAGCGAGGAGTTCTCCGACCAGCCGAGCTGCCGCAGTCGGGTGATCAGGTACGCAACGACGAGAACCTCCTCGGCGGCGGAGTTCGCGATCGCCCACAGCACCAGCGCCGGCAGCCGCCACCAATAGTCCTCGAGGGTGCTGGGCGCGACGGTGAGGTTGATGCCCGCCGCCCGTGCCACCAGGTACAGGCCGAGCCCGGGGATTCCTATGAGCGCGGCCAGCCCCACGCCGGGGAGCAGGCCGCGGCGCAGCTGGTCCCGGGCGAAGCCGATCGCCTTCGGGCCGATGCCGCTGCGCCACAGCAGGTACACCCCGAGCGCAGCCCATGCCAGCAACCGGACGATGCCGAGCACCTGCCGGGCCAGGTCGATGAACTGCTGCGACGAGCGGGGGACGTTCAGCGCGACGGTCTGGTCGGACAGCGGCGCCGGTGCGAGTGCGGATTCGAGCAGCGACAGCATCGACGACAGCCCGCTCAGGCCGAAGGTGACGAGCAGGACGATGGTGACCTCGACCCACAGGGCGCGGCGGGCCGTCGGGTCGAGGTGCTCGGCGGGTGGCCGGGGCGGTGGCGTCAGCCAGGTACGGATCGTCACGGTCGCGATTGTGCCGCGTCGCGGCGGGCCTCTCACATCCTGATCTTGATCGCGTCCCGACGGGAGTTGACGCCCAGCTTGCGGTAGATCGAGCGCTGGTGGGTTCGCACGGTGTTCACGGACACGAACAGCGCGGCGGCGATCTCCTCCGCTGTCATCGGGGTGCGGAGGTAGGCGAGTATCTCCCGCTCCCGGGCGGACAGCCGGGCGGCCGGTACCCGAGCAGTCGCGAGCGTCTCGTCGGCCCGGACGAGGCGTGCGGTGACAAGGCGGCTCGCCTAGACGAACGCGAGAGGCTGCACGCCGGAGAGGTTGCCGACACCTCGACAGCGCGCTCCGGGTGACGAGCATGGCGATATCCCTTCGCCGTCAGTGCCGTGACGACGGGGACGTTCGTGGTGTGCCGCAGCGGATCGGCCAGGTCGAGCGCACGGGCGGACCCGACCGACCTCTCCACGAGCAGGGCGTGCGCCATACGCGTGTAGACCGGCCAAGGGACCCCGTGCTCGTCGCTCGCGGGCACACCGTCGAGCAGTTCCCGCGCACGGGTGAGTTCACGGACGTCTCCCAGCGCAGCGACAGTCGAGGCGAACGGGTGGGCCGCACTCGACGTGCGCTGTCCGGGGTCCCTCCGGTCGGCCGCGGTGAACACCACAGCGGCGAGAGTCCCGAAAGACGTTCGCCCCGATAATCATTCGCATTCGATCTCAGCGTCTATGCTGTCGCCATGTTGCTCATCGGAATCCTCGTGTTCGGCATGGTCGTCGGCGCCGCGGCCCAGTTGCTGCTGGGCAGGTCGGCGGGGCGGATCGATTGGACCCTCGCCTTCGCTGCCGGGCTCGCCGGTTCCTTCGTAGGCGGGCTGCTCGTCAGTCTTCTGGCCGGCGACGGACTGTCGCTACGGCCGAGCGGGGTCATCGGCTCGCTCGTGGGGGCGCTGCTCGTCACCGGTGCGGTGGGCTGGTGGCGGGCACGTTCCGCCACGCCGAAGCCCTGACCCTCGGAGTGCGGGCGCGGAGCGGTGTGCAAGCTTCGAACGGGTGCTCGTCGGTCGTTCGTCGGAGATGACATTCCCGTCCATGCCTGGCGGGTCGTCGGTGGGCCGACCACGATGACCTCCGGTCGGCCTCGTCATGTGGCGCGGAGGAGGTAGGGCCGCGGTGTGTTCTTCGGGCGGCTGGGGCAACCCGAAGGACACACCGGCCGCGAAGCGGCCTTTCCTCACCAGAAGTCCAGTGCCTCCGCCAACGCGGTGGACTGCGCGTGGGTGGGCCGCTGCGCGCCGTCGACGGCGTAGACGGTGGTGCCCACGGTCGCGACGACGAGACCGTGCCGGGCGACGCCCATCGGTGGCAGCTCGGACCAGGTGCCGGTGGTCAGGTCGAACGCCTCGACGTCGGCGAGGACGCGGGTGGGTTCCTCGCCGCCGACGGCGACGATGCGGCCGTCGAGGTGGGTGACACCGAGCCCGCCGCGGGGGGTGGGCATGTCGGGAAGCTGCGTCCAGGTGTCGGTGGCGGGGTCGTAGCGCTCGACGGTGGCGACGTTCTTGTCGGCGGCCAGGTCCCGGCCGCCGACGGCGTAGGCGTAGGTGCCGTCGGTGGTGGCGGCGAGGTGCTCGCGCGGGGTCGGCAGGTCGGCGACCGTGCTCCAGCCGCTGCCGTCGAAGACGTCGGTCGTGGCGAGGAGGGTGTCGTCGGCCTGACCGCCGAACACGTAGATCCTGTCCCCGATGGTGACGGCGGCAGCGGCGGCACGCGCCTGCGGCATGGCCGGTAGTTCGGTCCACTGCCCGTCGCGCAGCGCGAACACCCGATCCGACGGTCGGGCGGTGAGGTCGGCGCCCTCGGGCACCCAGCCGCCGAGCACCACCAGCTCGTCCGCGTACTCGACGGCCATCGCGTGGTTGAGCGGGAGGGGGAGATCGGGTCCGACCTTCCAGGTGTCGATGGCCGGGTCGTAGCCCTCCACCCGGGCGGTGGACCCGTTGTTGTCGAGTCCGCCGAAAACCCACACGGTGCCGTCGGCGACGGTGGCGGCGGTCTGCTGGCGGGCGGTGGGGGCGTCGCGCAGCTGCCGCCACGCCGGCCCGGGCTGGACGCGGCGCGGCGGGATCTGCAGCGCCTCGGTGACGGAGGTCGACTCGGCGTGGGTGGGTCCGGTGGCGCCGTCGATGGCGTAGACGGTGTCGCCGACCGCGCCGAGGACCAGCCCGTGCCGCGGGGTCCGCAGGTCCGGCAGCTCGGACCACGTGCCGGTGGTCAGGTCGAACGCCTCGACATCGGCGAGGACGCGGGTGGGTTCCTCGCCGCCGGCGGCGACGATGCGGCCGTCGATGTAGGTGGCGCCGAGCCCGCCGCGCGGGGTGGGCATGTCGGGCAGGGCGGTCCATGCGCCGGTGGTGGGGTCGAAGCGCTCGAGGGTGGCGACGTTCTTGTCGGCGGACAGGTCCCGGCCGCCGATCGCGTAGGCGTAGGTGCCGTCGGTCGCGGCCGCGAGGTGCTCGCGCGGGGTCGGCAGGTCGGCGACCGTGGTCCAGGCGGTGCCGTCGAACACGTCGGTGGGGCGGATCAGGGTGTCGTCGGCCTGACCGCCGAACACGTAGATCTTGTTTCCGATGGTGACGGCGGCGCCGGCGGCACGGGCCCGGGGCATCGGTGGCATCTCCACCCATTCACCGTTGCGGACGGCGAAGACCCGGTTCGATGCGGTGGCGGTGAGGTCGGGGCCCTCCGGGATCCAGCCGCCGAGGACGACGGGCACGCCGTCCCACGTGACGGCCGTCGCGTGGTTGAGCGGGATCGGCAGGTCGGGTCCGGCCTTCCAGGTGTCGATGGCCGGGTCGTAGCCCTCGTGGGCGGGGGAGGAGCCGGAGTCGTCCAGGCCGCCGAACACCCATACGGTGCCGTCGGCGACGGTGGCGGCGGTCTGCTGGCGGGCGGTGGGCGCGTCCCGCAGCGGTCGCCACGCGGCGGTCGGGGCGACCTCGGTGGTCTCGCCGGCCGCGGCGGTCCCGGCGTCGCCGGGCTGCCGTGTCGCCACGTAGACCGCCGTGGCCGCGACGGCGAGCAGCGCGACGGCGAGCACGGCGAGCAGCACCGGCAGCCGCACGGTTCGTCGCGCGGGGGGTTCGCTCGGGCGGGGTGGGCCGGGCGGCGGTGGTGGTGGCAGTGGGGGACCGTTCGGTCCCGGCGGTGCGGGTTTGACGGGTGCCGCGGTGGCCGTGACCGGTGCGGCCGTGACGGGTTTCGCGAGGGGGTGCCGGCCCGTCGGCTGGTCGTGGAACCGCAGCTCGCCGGGCAGGGCCATGTCGTCGACGTGGCGGCCGTGTCGGGCCTGGGTCTGCTGCAGCTCGCGGCCGAAGTCGGCCGCGGTCGCGGGCCGGCGGGCCGGGTCGACGGACATGGCGTGCTCGATGGCGGCGCACACGTCGTCGGGGATGCCGTGGGGGCGCAGGTCCGGGATGGGCTGGCTGGTGATGCGCAGGAACTGCGCGATGATCTCCTCGCCCGTGCGTCGCTCGAACGCGGCGCGGCCGGTGATGAGGGCGAACATGGCCGCGCCGAGGCCGTAGATGTCCGAGGCCGGGGTGGGCGGCTTGCCCTCGAGTACCTCGGGTGCGGTGAAGGCGAGGGATCCGGTGAAGGCGCCGGTGGCGGTTTCGAAGCCGCCGGCGATGCGGGCGATGCCGAAGTCGGTGAGCTGCGGCTCGCCGTACTCGGTGACGAGGATGTTGGCGGGCTTGACGTCGCGGTGCAGGGTGCCGGCGCGGTGGGCGGTCTCGAGGGCGCCGGCGAGCTTGACCCCGACGCGGACGACGTCCCACCACGGCATCGGCCCGTCCCGGCGTACCCGCACCGCCAGCGAGTCGTTGGGGTGGTAGGGCATCACGATGTACGGCCGGCCGGTGGAGGTGACGCCCACCTGGAGGATGTTGACGATGTTCGGGTGGCCGGACAGCCCGCCCATCGCGAACCCCTCGCGCAGGAACCGTTCGCGGTTCTCGGCGTCGAGGTCGGAGGAGAGCACCTTGATCGCGACGGTGCGCCCGAGGGAGCGTTGCCGGCACCGATAGACGACGCCGAAGCCGCCCCGGCCGACGACGAGGGCGTCGTCGAACCCCGCCGCGGCGAGTTCCGCCGCGATCCCCTGCCCCGCGGGGCGGGTGGCTTCCGGATCGAAATCGGCCATGGTTCCCGGCTTTCGGCGTGCGACGCGCTCGGGGGAGTGCTGACTCGAGGATACCGCCGAAGCGCGGGGCCCGATCAGTGCCTCGCGCGCAGCCCGTTGGCGAACGGGCAGCCCACGAGGCGGCGCAGGGCGCGGCTCAGGGACTCGACGTCGTCGGCGGGTTCAGGGAACGGAATCCGGACGTCGTGGTCGCCGCGGCCGGACTCGAGTCGCAGGCGCAGGCCGTAACGGTCCAGGCCGAGAGGCCGGATGCGGCCGCGCCGGTCGTTGACGGGGATGTGCCGGGCGATGCGGTGGACGAGGTCGCCGTGGTCCTGCTCGAGGTGCTGCAACCATGCGGACTCGACGGCCGCGAACGGGTCCGGCGCGGCCGCGAGGACGTCGGCGACCTCCACGGACTCGGCGCCGGTGGTGTCGGCGGCGACGACGGACGTGAGCCGTAGGCGCAGCAGTTCGGCGCGGTGCCCGACGTCGAGCAGCGCGGGGTGGGGCAGGGTCGCGGCGATGTCGGCGGCGAGCCGGCGGGGTTCGGCGACGGCGTGGGCGGTGCCGCTGAGCCAGATGAGCGAGCGGACGGGGTTGCGCAGCCGCAGGGGCGAGTGGTCGGTCAGTTCCAGCACGGAGTGCAGGCCCGCGGCGCCGCGCTGCCAGGTCAGTGCGACGGCGGCACAGTCGTCGGGGACGACGACGAGCAGGTCGCCGTCGCTGTGCAGGTGGTGCAGCACCGCGGTGACGGGCGCGGCCCCGTCGGTGGCGAGTACGGCGGAGCCGGTGACAACTGCGGCGGAGCCGGTGACAACTGCGGCGGAGCCGGTGACAACTGCGGCGGAGCCGGTGCGGGCGACGGCGGTGCGGACCGCTTCGGCGGTTGTGGGCGCGGAACGGGCGGTGGTGGCCGGCATCGAATCCTCCTCGAGTGGTAGGTGAGGCAAACCTAAGTCATGGTGAGCGGGGTCGCAACACCCCGGCGACTAGCCTGGAGACGTGCCGATCCCGCTCACCCTCGGAATGCCGCCGTCCCGCGAGGAGCCCCGCGGCCTGCTCACCGCCCTGCTCACCCGCCGGCATCCGACCCTCGCCGACGCGCTCGCCGCCCCCGCGCTCGACGCGATCGGAGACCCCGTGGTGCCGGTGTCCACGCTGACCGAGGCCCTCGGGGAGACCACCGGGGCGGTGCGGATCGTCGGTGAACTCGACGTCGCCCCCGACGCGGAGCGCCTGGCCGGCCTGCGCCCGGTCCCGGTCCGCTACCAGCTCGACTGCACCGCGGCGGACCTCGACGACGCGCTCGCCGTCGCCGTACCCGCCCCTCTGACCGTCTACGTCGACGCCGGTGACCTGCCCGTGACGGCCCGCGCACTCGTCGGCGCCGGACACAGCCCCGGCCTGCCCACCGGACGCGACGTGGGGGAGATCGCCGACTTCCTGTCCGTCCTCGCCCACGCCGGCACCGGTTACGTCGCCCGAGCCCGCGACGCCGACGAGGTGCTCGCCCTGCTCGCCGCCACCGTCGCGGCCCTGCGCGGCGACGACGTGCGCGCCGCCCTCGCCGCGCCCGACCCCGGCCGGCTGACCGCCCTGATCCCCGAGGCGGCCGCGGCCGTGCGCGAGATCCTGCTCGCCGTCGAGGTCGACGACCCGGCCGGCGTCGCGCGCGACCTCGCAGCCCTCGGCCTGGCGGCGCGATGACCCCGTTGCCGCGATGACAGGGCCCGGACACGTTCGATGCGTACCCTTCTAGGCGTGCCCCGCATCGCCTACTTCGGCCCCACCGGAACCTTCACGGAGATGGCCCTCGCCCGGTTCGAGGACGCCGGCACCTTCGACGGCCCGGTCGAGCGGGTGTCGGCCGCCAGCCCGCCCGCGGCGCTGCAACTCGTGCGCGACGGCGCGGTCGACGGCGCAGTGGTGCCCATCGAGAGCTCGGTGGAGGGCTCGGTGCCCCCCACGATGGACGCCCTCGCGGTCGGCCCGCGCCTGCAGATCGTGGCCGAAACCGAGCTGGACGTCGCCTTCACCGTCGTGGCCCGGCCGGGCATCACGCTCGACGAGGTCCGCACCGTGCACGCCTATCCGGTGGCCGCCGCGCAGGTGCGCCAGTGGATCGTCGACCACATGCCGAAGGCCGACGTGGTGGCCGCCTCGTCCAATGCCGGCGCCGCCGAGGACGTCGCCGCCGGCAAGGCCGACGCCGGCGTGTCCACCGCCCTGGCCGGGCAGCGGCTCGGCCTGCCGGTCCTCGCCGCCGGCGTCGCCGACCACGCCGGCGCCCGCACCCGGTTCGTGCTCGCCACCCGGCCCGCCCCCACGCCGGCGCGCACCGGCATCGACCGCACCTCCGTGATCCTGCAGCTGCCGAACGAACCGGGCTCCCTCGTGCGGGCCATGACCGAGTTCGCCACCCGCGGCATCGACCTCACCCGCATCGAGTCCCGCCCTACCCGCCAGGAATACGGGACCTACTTTTTCCACTTGGACTGTGTCGGCCACATCGACGACGCGCTCGTTGCCGAGGCGCTCAAGGCGCTGCACCGCTTCGCGCAGGTGCGGTTCCTCGGCTCCTGGGCGGCGGTGTCCCAGCACGGTGTGGCCCCGGTATCGGACGAAGAGGATGCGCAGTGGCTGCAACGGCTGCGGCGCGGGGAGGAAGAGCGTTGAGCGGCCGATTGATCCTGGTCCGGCACGGGCAGACGGTGGCGAATGTCGCACGTCGCCTGGACACCAAGCTGCCGGGCGCCGAACTGACCGACCTCGGCGTCGCGCAGGCCCGCACCCTCGGACAGGGCTTCGCGCAGCAGCCGCCGACAGCCCTGTTCGCCTCGCAGGCCCTGCGCGCCCGGCAGACCGCCGAGCACGTCGAGCTCGCCGCCCGTGTGACCACCGTCGTCCGCGAAGGCCTGCACGAGGTGCAGGTCGGTGAGCTCGAGGACCGCAGCGACGAGGAATCCCACGCGCTGTTCATGAAGGTGTACGAGTCCTGGCACACCGGCGACCTGCGCGACCGTGTGCCCGGCGGCGAATCCGGCCTCGACGTCCTGGACCGGTACCTGCCGGTGGTCGAGTCGCTGCGCACCGACTACCTCGACGACGGCTCGGGGGACGTCGTCGTGGTCAGCCACGGCGCCGCCATCCGCCTCGTCGCCGCGCACCTCGGCCGGGTGCCGGGCAGCTTCGCGACCAGCAACCACCTCGCCAACACCCAGAGCGTCGAACTGGTCCCGCTGCCCGGCGGCGGCTGGGAGTGCGTGCGCTGGGGCACCTTCCAGGCGCCGTTCCACGACACCGGACGCGCCGGCGCCGACGATCCGATGGGTTAGCCCCCCCTCGTCGTCCCCGCGCCGTGGTGCTTCCCGCGCGCGTCCATCGCTCGCGGCGAGTCCCCGAGTGCGCAGGCGTCCCGGCCGGGGCCGACGCACAGGTATCCTCGAGCCGTCCGAATGTAGCGATCGATAGGTTGGGTACGGCAATGGGAACTTCCACCGACGACACCGTCGCGGACGGTGTCGCTGCGCCGGACTGGCGTCGCCTCGAGCCGATGGAGCTGACTCCCATTCTCTCCGCGGCGCTCGACGCCTTCTACGAGACCGGGTTCCACGGCACCTCGGTACGGGAGATCGCCCGCCGGGTCGGCGTCACCGTTCCCGCGCTGTACTACCACCACGAGAACAAGGAAGGCCTGCTCATCGCGCTGCTCGAGCTCTCGACCAGCGACGTGATGACCCGGGCCTACGCCGCCGACGCCGACGGCGGCGACGATCCGGTGCAGCGGCTCTCCAACGCCATCGAGGCGATCGTGCTGCGCATGACGAACCGTCCCCGCCTCGCCGCCCTCGAGGGCGAGGTGCGCTACCTCAGCCCCGAGAACCGGCAGCGCTACCGCGCGGTGCGCAAGGAGATCGAAAAGCTCGTCTTCGAGATCGTCGAGGACGGGACCCGGCGCGGGGCGTTCGACGTCGAGGATCCGGCCGAGACGACCCGTGCGCTGCTCGGCATGTGCCAGTCCATCCCGCGGTGGTACCACCGCGAGGGCTCCCTGAGCCCGGAGGAGGTGGCGCGCAAGTACGTCGCGATCGCCCTCAAGACGGTCGGCGCCACCCCTCCCCCGAAGCCCTGACGGGCGGGCTCAGCTCCGGCCGAACACCGCCGTCCGCTTCTCCTGGAAGGCGCTCACGCCCTCGTGGAAGTCCGCGGACGCCAGCAGCTCGAGCTGCCCGGCGCGCTCGCGGGTGAACGCGCTGTCGAGCTCGCCGAGGGTCGCGTCGTTGATCGCGTCCTTGGTGGCGTGGAAGGCCTCGACCGGTCCGGCGGCGAGCCGGGTGGCGAGCGCGTCGACGGCGGCGGCGAAGTCGTCGTCGGGGTGCACCTCGGCGATCAGCCCGGCCGCGAGTGCCTCGGTGACGGGCAGCCGTTCGGCGAGCAGCGCCATCTTCAGGGCACGGGCACGGCCGATCGACGCGGCGACGAGTGCGGTCGCGCCGCCGTCGGGCATGAGGCCGATGCGGGTGAAGGCGAGCAGCAGGTAGGCGGACTCGGCCGCGACGGTGAGGTCGCAGCCCAGGGCGAGGGACACGCCGACGCCGGCGGCGGGGCCGTTGACGGCGCCGATGACCGGGCGCGGGAAGGCGCGGATCGCGGCGACGGTGCGGTTGGCGGCGTCGATGGTCCCGGCCGACGGCGGAGCGGACAGGTCCTTGCCGGCGAGGTCGGCGCCGGTGCAGAAGGCGCGACCGGTGCCGGTGAGGACCGCGACGCGCACGGCGTCGTCGCCGGCGTGCTTCTCGAAGGCGTCGGCGACGGTCTCGAGGGCGGCGGTGGTGACGGCGTTCATCCGTGCGGGCCGGTTGAGGGTGACGCGCAGGATGCCGTCGTCGACGGTGACGTCGACGCCGACGGGATCGATGGTCATGGGTCCTCCGGGGGGTGGGGTTCTCGGGACGGTCAGGGTCTCTCGGGACGTCAGGGTCTCTCGGGACGTCAGGGGCGCAGCGCCAGGGCGACCTTGCCGGTGGCGGAGCGATGTGCGAGCGACCGCAGCGCCTCGGCGGCGTGCGTCATCGGGTAGACGGTGGGTCCGGGGATCTGCAGGGCCCCGGAGCGCAGCAGCGGCTCGAGCTGCGCCCATTGCTGGGCGGTGTAGCCGGGGAAGGTACGCACGTATTCGCCCCATCCGGCGCCGAGGACCGAGATGTTCTTGAGCAGAAGACGATTCACTTTGACGGTGGGAATCTCGCCGCCGGTGAAGCCGAGGACCACGACCCGTCCGTTCGGTGCCAGGCTGCGCAGGCTGTCGGTGAACCGGTCGCCGCCGACGGGATCGAGAACGATGTCGACGCCGCGTCCGCCGGTGAGCTCGAGGACCCGGTCCTTGAAGCCCTCCACGGCGACGGTGTGGGTGGCGCGGTTGGCCTTCGCGACCGCGGCCTTCTCCTCGGTGCTCACCACCGCGATGGTCTCGAGTCCGAGCGCGGCCGCGACCTGCAGGGCGGCGACGCCGACCCCGCCTGCGGCGCCGTGCACGAGCACCGTCTCGCCGGCGCGGTAGCGGGCGCGTTCGTCGAGGGCGAAGTGGACGGTCAGGTAGTTCATGAGGAATCCGGCTCCGGCCGTCAGGGACACCGAATCGGGAAGCGGAAAGACGGATTTCGGATCCACCGCGACGGTCTGCTGCCAGGCGCCGCCGGTGGCGAGGACGGCGACGCGCTGCCCCGGGCTCAGGCCGCTGCCGGCCGGGGCGGTGCGCACCGTGCCGGCGCCTTCGACGCCGAGCACGGACGGCAGGGGGCGCACGACCTGGTAGCTCGCTGTGGTCTGCAGCAGGTCTGGGAACGAGACTCCGGCCGCGTGCAGATCGACGACGACGAGGCCGTCCGCATCGGGCTCGGGAAGGTCCACGAGCCGTACGCCATCGGGCCCGGTTGCTTCGGTCAGTTGTACCGCCTGCATGAGTTCTCCTGCCGTCCTGGTGGCCGAGCCTGTCTCGGGGCTCCGTGTCTCGGGGGCCCGTGTCTTCGGGAATCCGTGTCGCGGCTCACGCGTACGGCCTCATCCATACCAGAACCGTCTGATCGGACGCTAGTTAGACCAGATCATTGACCGATCGATCGATCCGTGATAGTCCTTTAGCGATCGATAAGTAACGCCGACTGTATCCGATAGGGGCGCACATGGCCGACGACTCCACCGTTACCGAACCTGCCGCACAGTACGAGCGGCGTGGCGGCATCGCCGTCATCACGCTCAACCGCCCCCGGGCGCTCAACGCCGTGAACGCAGCGCTGGCGACGGCGGTCGGCACGCTGCTCGAGCAGGCGGAGGCGGACGACGACGTGCGCGTCGTGGTGCTCACCGGTGCGGGCCGCGCGTTCTGCGCGGGCGCCGACCTCAAGGCCCTGGCCACGGGCGAGAGCATCGCCGCCGACGGGCACCCCGAATGGGGTTTCGCCGGCTATGCCCAGCACTGGATCAGCAAGCCGACCATCGCCGCTGTCAACGGGTTCGCCCTCGGCGGCGGCACCGAGCTGGTGCTCGCGTCCGACCTCGCCGTCGTCGACGAGGAGGCCCAGCTGGGCCTGCCCGAGGTCAAGCGAGGTCTCTTCGCCGCCGCGGGCGGGGTGATCCGGCTCCAACAGCAGATCCCCCGCAAGGTCGCGCTGGAACTGGCGCTGACCGGTGAGCCGATCTCCGCTGCGCAGGGCAAGGAACTGGGCCTGGTCAACCGGGTCGCACCGCACGGCACGGCGCTCGAGATGGCGCTCGGGCTGGCCGAGACCATCGCCGCGAACGCTCCGCTCTCGGTACGCGAATCGAAGTCGATGATCCACCGGACCGCGCACGGCGCCGACTGGGAGCCGGGTGTGTGGGAGGCCAACGCCGCCGCGGTGAAGGTGGTGTTCACCAGCGACGACGCCAAGGAAGGCCCGACCGCCTTCGCGCAGAAGCGGCAGCCGGTCTGGAAGGGTCGCTGACCCCCTGATCTCGGCCCGGGGTCTCGTCGATCCCCTCCGGGGCACCCGGGCCGCTCCAACCCTCGAAAGGAACTCCTCATGACCAACGCTGTCATCGTCGACGTGGTCCGCACCGCGGTCGGCAAGGGCAAGCCCGGCGGCGCCCTGTCCGGCACCCATCCCGTCGAGCTGCTCGCCCACGTGCTGCGTGAGATCACCTCGCGCAACGACCTCGACCCCGCCCTCGTCGACGACGTCATCGGCGGCTGCGTCAACCAGGCGGGCGAGCAGGCCCTGAACATCTCCCGCACCGCCCTGCTGTCGGCCGGCTTCCCCGAGTCGGTGCCGGCCACCACCATCGACCGGCAGTGCGGCTCGAGCCAGCAGGCCGCCCACTTCGCCGCCCAGGGCATCATCGCCGGCGCCTACGACATCGTCATCGCGTGCGGTGTGGAGTCGATGAGCCGGGTGCCGATGGGTACCTCGTCGATGGGACAGGACGCCTCCGGCCCGGGCATCGCCGCCCGCTACCCCGAGGGCCTGGTCAACCAGGGCATCTCCGCCGAGCTGATCGCCGCGAAGTGGAAGTTCGACCGCGAGGCCCTCGACGCGTTCTCGGCGCAGTCGCACCAGCGGGCCGCCGAGGCGATCGCCGCCGGCTTCTTCGACAAGGAGATCGTCCCGATCACGGTCACCAATGCCGCCGGTGAGCAGGTCCGGCACACCGTCGACGAGACGGTGCGCGCCGCCACCACCGCCGAGGCCCTGGCCGGGCTGAAGCCGTCGTTCTACACCGAGGCGTACGCCGCGCGCTTCCCGGAGGCCGGCTGGCACATCACCCCGGGCAACTCGTCGCCGCTGACCGACGGGGCGTCGGCGGTGCTGATCATGAGCGAGGAGGCCGCGGCCAAGCTGGGCCTGACCCCGCGGGCGCGGTTCCATTCCTTCGCCGTCGCCGGCGACGATCCGATGTTCATGCTCACCGCCCCCATCCCCGCGACGAAGAAGATCCTGGCCCGCTCGGGTCTGGGCATCGACGACATCGACGCCTACGAGGTCAACGAGGCGTTCGCCCCGGTGCCGCTGATGTGGGCGCACGAGTTCGGGGCGGATCCGGCCCGGCTCAACCCGCGCGGCGGCGCGATCGCCCTCGGACACGCCCTCGGCTCGTCGGGCACCCGGCTGCTGACCACGCTGGTCAACCACCTCGAGGCCACCGGCGGCCGGTACGGCCTGCAGACCATGTGCGAGGGCGCCGGCATGGCCAATGCCACCATCATCGAACGTCTCTGACCCGCAACCACATCCGAAAGGAATCTCATGATCGTCAACGACAGCGTTGCCGTCGTCACCGGCGGTGCCTCCGGCCTCGGCCTGGCCACCGTCAAGGCCCTGCTCGCCGACGGCGCGCAGGTCGTCATCATCGACCTGCCCTCCTCCAACGGTGAGACCGTCGCCAAGGAGCTCGGCGACCGCGTCCGCTTCGCCGCCGCCGATGTCACCGACGAGGCCGCCGTCGTCGAGGCCCTCGACCTCGCCGAATCGCTCGGCCCGCTGCGCGTCGCGGTCAACTGCGCCGGCATCGGCAACGCCATCAAGACCGTGAGCAAGAAGGGCGCGTTCCCGCTCGCCGACTTCACCAAGATCATCAACGTGAATCTCGTCGGCACGTTCAACGTGATCCGCCTGGCCGCCGAGCGCATCGCCAAGACCGAGCCGATCGACGGCGAGCGCGGCGTCATCATCAACACCGCCTCCGTCGCCGCGTTCGACGGCCAGATCGGCCAGGCCGCCTACTCCGCGTCCAAGGGCGGCGTCGTCGGCATGACCCTGCCGATCGCCCGCGATCTCGCGTCGCTGCTGATCCGCGTCGTCACCATCGCCCCCGGCCTGTTCAAGACCCCGCTCCTCGGCTCCCTGCCGGAGGAGGCGCAGGCCTCGCTCGGCCAGCAGGTGCCCCACCCGGCCCGCCTCGGCGACCCGTCCGAGTACGGCGCCCTGGCCGCGCACATCGTCTCCAACCCGATGCTCAACGGCGAGGTCATCCGCCTCGACGGCGCCATCCGCATGGCCCCGCGCTGAGCGCCGCCTGAGCTGATCGACGCGTGAGAGGACGGGGCCGATGACTGTGGAGCCCGCACCCCCCAGGTTCGCGAACTGGCGGGAGTTCGAGCCCCTACAGCTCGGCCCCATCCTCGATCACGCGCTGGAAGCCTTCGGAGAGAACGGTTTCCACGGAACGACCGTCCGCGACCTGGCCCGCCGGGTCGGGGTGACGGTGCCCGCGCTGTACTACCACCACGAGAACAAGGAAGCCGTTCTCGTCACCCTGCTCGACACCGCCGTCCGGGACCTGATCGAACGCGCCCTCGCCGCCGTCGGCGAGGGTGGTGACGACCCCGTCCGGCGCTTCACCAACTTCGTCGAGGCGATCGTGCTGAACTCGACGCACCGCGCCCCGCAGTCCGCACTCGACTCCGAACTGCGGCACGTGTCCCCGCAGAACCGCCGCAACTACGCCGCGACCCGGAAGCGCCTCGAGCTCATGGCCCTCGACCTCGTCGACGACGGGGTCGAGCGCGGCGTCTTCGCCGTCGACGACATCGCCGAATCCGTGCGTGCCCTGCTCGGCATGTGCCAGTCCATCGCCCGCTGGTTCCGGCTCGGCGGCCCGCTCACTCCCGACCAGGTCACCGCCCGCTACACCGTCATCGCCCTGCGCATCGTGGGATACCGGGCCGCGCCGGACCCGCCCAGCGAATCGTCGCCGGTGCGGAGGAACTGAGCGCCGATCGCCCGCCGACCCGACCGTCCTTCGCCCTCCTGGGAGAGAACCGATGCACCGCAACCTTTTCGAAGCCGACCACGAGGCGTACCGGGACACGGTGCGCGAATTCCTCGCCCGCGAGGTCGAACCGCACTACGAACGGTGGGAGACCGAGCGGCTCATCGACCGCTCCGCCTGGCTCGCCGCCGGCAAGTCCGGCATCGTCGGCCTCGGCGTCCCCGAAGAATACGGCGGCTCCGGGGTGACCGACTACCGGTTCCGCTGCGTCGTCGCCGAGGAGATCGCCCGCACCGGCACCACCTCCTTCGGCTCCGGCATGAGCCTGCAGGACGACATCGCCATCCCCTATGTCGCCGACCTCGGCACCGAGGACCAGAAGCGGCGCTGGCTGCCCGGCATGGCCGCCGGAGAGCTGATCGGCGCGATCGCCATGACCGAACCCGGCACCGGCTCGGACCTGCAAGCCGTCAAGACCACCGCCGTGCGCGACGGCGACGACTGGATCCTGACCGGGCAGAAGACGTTCATCACCAACGGTATCCACTCCGATCTGGTCATCGTCGTCGCCCGCACCGACCCGCACGCCGGTGCCCGCGGATTCTCCCTGCTCGTCGTCGAACGCGACATGCCGGGCTTTTCCCGCGGCCGCAAGCTGCACAAGGTGGGCCTGGCCGGGCAGGACACCGCCGAACTGTCCTTCGAGGGCGTGCGGGTGCCGGCCGCGAACCTGCTCGGCACCGAAGGGCAGGGATTCTTCCACCTGATGGAGCACCTGCCCCTCGAGCGCCTCTCCATCGCCGTCGCCGCGATCGCGGCCGCGCGGGCGGCGTACGAGTGGACCAAGGACTACGTGTTCGAACGCAGGGCGTTCGGCAAGCCGATCGGCGACCTGCAGAACACCCGCTTCGCCCTCGCCGAGATGCTCACCGAGATCGAGGTCACCGGCTCGCACATCGACCGGTGCGTCTTGGCGCTCAACGCGGGCGAGCTGACCGCGGTCGACGCCGCCAAGGCCAAATGGTGGGCCAGCGAGCTGCAGAAGCGCGTCGTCGACCGGTGCGTGCAGTTGCACGGCGGCTACGGCTACATGATGGAGTACCCCATCGGCCGCGCCTACGTCGACACCCGCATCCAGACCATCTACGGTGGCACCACCGAGATCATGAAGGAGATCATCGGACGCGACATCGCCGCCGAATACGCCTGATCCACCCCGTATCCGAAGGAGAGACACCATGTTCGATCTGTCCGGCAAGCGGGCACTGGTCACCGGCGGCTCGGCCGGAATCGGGCTGGGCATGGCGCGCGGGCTCGCCTCCGCAGGTGCCGACGTGGCGCTGTGGGGCCGCGGCGCCGAACGCCTCGAGAAGGCGGCGGCCGATCTCGCGACGACCGGGGCGCGCGTGGTGACCCGATCGGTGGACGTGTCCGACGAGGAGGCCGTGCGCGACGGTGTCGCCGCGACGGTCGCGGAGCTCGGCGGCCTCGACATCGTCGTGGTCAACGCCGGAATCGGTGTGCCCCTCGTCAAGTTCGTCGAGTCGAGTACCGAGGACTACCGGAGGGTGACGGCCGCCAACCTCGACGGGGCGTACTTCACCCTGCGCGAGACGGCCAGGGTGCTCGTCGACCAGGGCACCGGCGGATCGGTGATCGTCACCTCCAGCCTGGGTGCGATCCAGGGTGCCGGGCGCAATCAGGCCTACGCCGCCACCAAGGCAGGGGTCCTGGCCCTGGCCAACGGGTGCGCGGTGGAACTCGCCCGGCACCGCATCCGCGTCAACAGCGTGCTGCCCGGCTGGATCGCCACCGACATGACCGGACCGCTCCAGGGCTCCGAATCGTTCACCACGCACGTTATTTCCCGGGTACCGTTGGGCCGGTGGGGAACTCCCGAGGACTTCGCCGGCATCGCCGTGTACCTCGCGAGCGACGCGTCCGCGTTCCAGACCGGATCGTCCACCCTGATCGACGGCGGCTACTCGATCTTCTGACGTCGCCGGAAGTGTTGTCCAGCAAGTTCGTCCACGAGGAGAAGCTATGGCACTGACCGCATTCCTGGAGCTCGAGTTCAAGCCCGACGTGCTCGGGGAGGCCCGCGCGCTGATGGATCGTGTTCTGAAGGAAACCCGCGCGTTCGACGGCTGCCTGGGCCTCGAGGTGCTCGCCGACCGTTCGAACGAGGCCCGCTGGGTGGTCGTGGAGAAGTGGGAGTCGGAGCAGCACGACGCCGCGTACCGCGAGTTCCGGGCCGGGCCCGGTGCGATCACCGATCTCGGTCCGCTGCTCGCGGGTGCGCCGAAGCTGACCTACTACAACGAGGTCTGACCGGCAGGGGTGGGCAGATCCCGCCCTGGGGTGCCTGGCCGGGGGCGGCGCCGTCGCCGACGATCGATACGTCGGATCGACGCCCGCCTACCCGGTCCCGGGAACGGCGGAACCTCCCAGAAAAGGCGGACGCCATGAACATCGAAGAGATGGCCCGGACCCTGCTCACCCTCGACGCCGGTGACGAAGCCGCGCTGCGCAGCGTCGCGGCGATCGAGGACGCCACCTTCGCGGCCTACGCGAGCGACTACGTCGAGGCCATGACGCGGCCCGGCTGCAAGGGCTGCCACGGCGGCTGATCGGCGGGCGTGCAACGGCCGGGGCACCACGGTGCCCCGGCCGTACCGTCCCGACGACCGCCACCGAAGGAACCCCTCATGACCGCTGCGCTGCCGCTGCTGCTGCGCTCGCACCCCCACCGCACCACCGCCTCCGCCGAATCCCGGGACTTCCAGGCCCGCGTCGGGCATCCCGCGGCGACGGATCCGGCGCCGTGTGTCCTCGTCCTCACCCGGGCCGCCGACCGCGAGATCGACGAGCTGTCGCTGTGGCTCGCCGCCCGCGGCATCGCGCTGGTGCGTCTCGACAGCGACCGGTGTGCCGACACGGACGTGCAGTGGGATCCGTTCGCCGGCCTGCTCACCCGCGACGGCCGGACGTTCCGGCCCCGGGTGTGCTGGCTGCGCTACTTCGACGTCGACGCACTGCGCACCGCGCAGACCACCCCCGACGCAGTGCAGCACGTGCGCGACCAGTGGCAGGCGCTCGTCGCCGCCCTTGCCGCGCACCCCGGCCTGCACACGCTCAACTCCGGGGCCCGGCCCGGAACCCCCGACCGCCTGACCCAGCTCGCCGCCGCCCGCGCGGCCGGGCTGCGTGTGCCCGCCACCCTCGTGACCACGCGGCTCGACGTCGCGGCCCGGGCCCTGCCGGGGCCCGGCGACCTGCTGGTCAAGAGCCTCGGCCGGCACTGCGTCGAACCGCAACCCGGCCGCCTGCGGGGCGTCTACCCGCAGCGCGTCAGCCGCGCGTCACTCGACGGCGAACACCGCACGGGCGCACCGGTGCTCGTGCAGGAGTATGTGGCCGCCGACCGGGAGCTGCGGATCCACGCCGTGGGCGGAACGCTGATCGGCTACGCGGTCACCCGGCCCACCCCCGAGTCGCTGTGGACCCGGCCGGAGTCGATCACCGTGCGGCGCTGCGACATTCCCGCCGACGTGGCCGCATCGCTGCGGACGCTCCTCGACCGGTTCCGGCTCGACCTCGCCGCCTTCGACCTGCTCGACACGCCCGACGGCCCGGTGTTTCTCGAGGTCAACCCCGAATTCGACTGGCGCTGGACCGAACACGGCGCCGGTGACACCGACACCACGAACGCGGTGCGCGCCCTGATCGCCGCCGCGACCGCCCCCGCCCCCGCTCCCCGAGGAGAGAACCGATGACCCGCGTCGCCGTTGCCGAGTATGCGGTGCTGTTCTGGCGTGACGGCACGCTGGTGTGGGACGACTACCTGCACCACCGGCAGTTCGCGCTCACCCCCGACAGCGAGCGGGTGCTGCGCTGGTTCGCGTCGTGGCGCGAACTCGACAGCATCGCCGAACTGGGGGAGCTGCCGCTCGGAATCGCTCGCCGGCTGCTCGAGGTGCAGGTCCTCGTCGCCGAGGGATCGGCCGAGCACGTCGAACAACAGCAGATGCTCGCCGAGTGGGGCACGTGGGGCCCCTCGGCCCGCTACCTGCACTTCGCGGCCCGCACCGGCTCCGACGTCCGGTTCGCCGACGTGCTCGACGACGAGCTGCGGTCGGCGGCCAAGGCGAGCGAGCAGCCCGCCCCTGCGCCGGCCAAGTCCTACCCGCAGCATCCGATGATTCCCGTGCCCGGCGACCGGCCGGACTCGTCCGCGTGGCGGCGCCCGGGACTCGTCGACGCCCTGTTCGAGCGCCGCTCGGTCCGGCAGTTCACCGCCGACCCCGTGTCCCTGGACGCGGTGGGCACCGTCGCCCGCGTCGCGACGGGACCCGTCGAAGTGATCGACCATCCGCAGGTGGGGCAGGTGCTGTTGAAGACCAGCCCGTCCGCCGGCGCCCGCACCCCCATCGAGCTGTACCTCTACGCGAACCGCGTCGACGGGCTCGCGCCGGGGTTCTTCCACTACGCGCCGCTGCGCGGCGGGCTGGAACGGATCGGCGACAGCGTGCCCGGCTCCGTGCTGGGCGCGGCGCTCGGCGAGCAGCCGTGGCTGTCGGACTGCGCGGCGTTGCTGATCTACACGGCGGTACCGGCCCGGACCCGGTGGCGGTACGAACGTTCCCGCGCCTACCGCGACATCCTCATCGAACTCGGCCACGTCAGTCAGACCGTCCTGCTCACCGCCACCGCGCTGGGCCTGGGCGCGGTGACGGCGACGGCGATGCGCGACCGCGAGCTCGAGGACCTGCTCGGCTGCGATCCCACCGCCGAGCCGGCCCTGGCGGTCACCGCGCTGGGCCGCCCCGCCGCCGGACTCGGGTGACGCCCGTTGTCCGCCGGCGGTGGTGCGCTCCGCAACCCCGACTTCGCGCGGCTGTGCGCCGGTCAGGCGGTCGCGCAGCTCGGCAGCCGCGGCTACGGCGTCGCGATCATGTTGTGGGTGCTCGCGGTCAGCGGTTCGGCCGCGACGGTCGGGCTGGTCTCGACCGTGACGATGGGTGCCTTCACGGCCGCGACGGTCCCGGCCGGCTGGATCGTCGACCGCTTCGATCGCCGTCGCGTCATGATCACCGTCGACGCCTGCTCGGCGGCCGCCGCCGCGGTGCTCGCGGGCTGCGCGTGGCGCGGTCTGTTCCATCCGGTGCCCGTCCTCGTCGCGGTGTCGGTGCTCGGGGCGGGGTGGGCGGTGCGCGGACTCGCCGAGGACGCGGCTGTGCCGCAGGTGGTCGAGCGCGAGCAGATCGGCACGGCGTACGGGCTTTTCGAGGCGCGGGGGTACGCGACCGGGGTGGCCGGCCCGCCGCTCGCGGCGACCCTCTACGGTCTCGGTGCCGCGCTGCCCTTCGCGGGCCATGCCGTGTCGTTCGTGGTGGCGGGAGCGGCCGCGGCCCGGGTGCGCACCCCGCTGCAGGCGCCGCGCGTGCCCGGTTCCGCCGCGGAACGGCCGTGGGCCGCCATCCGGGACGGGGTGCGGTGGTTCGCCGCCCACCCGTTCGTCCGCACCACCGCGGCGCTGACGGCCGTCGCCGAGTTCGTGGTCAACGGCTGTGGTCTGGTGGTGGTCGTGCTCCTGGCCGACAGCGGCGCGCCGTCCCCGACGGTCGGGATCGCGCTCGCCGTCGCCTACGGCGGGGGCATGCTCGGGGCGCTGGCGGTGCCGCGGCTCCGCCGCCGGATCCCGGCGCACCGTCTGCTCGTGCTCTCGGCGGGCCTCGGTGTCCTGGCGGTTCTCGCGGCGGCCACGGGGTCACCGGTCGTCGCCGCCGCCGGTTATGCCGCCCTGCTGGCGGTGACCCCGTCGTGGTCGGTGGTGGTGACCGCACGCTGTGCCGAACTGGTGCCCGACGAGGTGCGGGGCCGGGTCGGCGCGGCGACCGGGCTGGTCACCTCGTTGCCGGCGATGTTCGCCCCGCTGACGGTGGGCGTGCTGACGACGACCGTCGGCGCGGCGAGCACCGCGTGGATGCTCGCCGCGCTCCTCGGCGGGGTGGTCGTGGCGACCGCGGTCAGCCGGACGGTGCGCCTACAGGCCGGCGAGCCGCTCCCGCGCCGCGCGGTACTCGGTGGCGAGCCGGTCGACGAGCTCGGCGGCGGGGACGACGGCGTCGACCGCGCCGACGCCCTGCCCGGAACCCCAGATGTCGCGCCAGGCCTTCGCCTTCGCGCCGGTTCCGGAACTCTCGCCGGTGCCGAAGTCCATGGCCGACGGGTCGGACACGGCGAGGTTGTTCGGGTCGAGCCCGGCGGCTTCGATGCTGCCGCGCAGGTAGTTGCCGTGCACGCCGGTGAACAGGTTGGAGTAGACGATGTCGGCGGCGGTGGAGTCGACGATCATCTGCTTGTAGCGGGCGTCGGCGTTGGCCTCGGCGGTGGCGATGAACGCCGAACCGACGTAGGCGAGATCGGCGCCGGCGGCCTGCGCCGCGAGGATCGAACGGCCGTGCGCGATCGAGCCCGACAGCAGCAGCGGGCCGTCGAACCACTCACGGATCTCCTGGACCAGCGCGAACGGTGACTGGGCGCCCGCGTGGCCGCCGGCGCCGGCGGCGACGGCGATGAGGCCGTCGGCGCCCTTGTCGACGGCCTTGCGGGCGAAGGTGTTGTTGATGACGTCGTGCAGGACGATGCCGCCGTAGGAGTGGATGGCGTCGTTGACGTCGGTGCGGGCGCCGAGGGAGGTGATGACGACCGGGACCTCGAACTCGACGATCGTGGCGAGGTCTTCTTCGAGGCGGTCGTTGGAGCGGTGCACGATGAGGTTGACCGCGTAGGGCGCGGACGGCGCCTCGGGGTGGTTGGCGTCGTGCTTGGCGAGGGCCTCGGTGATGCGGGTGAGCCACTCGCGCAGCATCGCCTGGGGGCGCGCGTTGAGCGAGGGGAAGGAGCCGACGACGCCGGAGGTGCACTGGGCGATCACCAGGTCCGGACCGGAGACGATGAACATCGGCGACGCCACGACGGGCAGGCGCAGCCGGTCTTGCAGGATCGAAGGCAGGGCCATGCGAATCTCCTTGGTGATTTCGGTGTTACGACTGCCCGAGCCGGGCGGCCATGAGCGGGATGAGGGCCTGCAGGCCCTTCAGCGGGCGGGCCATGACCTTGAACGAGACGATCCGGCCGCGGTCGTCCCAGCGGATCAGGTCGATGCCGTTGACGTGGATGCCGTCGAGATCGGCGGTGAACTCGAGAACCGCCGAGTCGTCGTTGTACCACTCGTCGACGTAGCGGAACCCCGTACCGGAGAACACGGTGAGCGCCGCTCGCAGGTAGGCGACGGTCTTGGCCTTGCCTTCCTGCGGTGTGAACACCGCGGGGGAGGAGAACACGGCGTCGTCGGCGATCAGGTCCTCGAGGGCGGCCATGTCCTCGTGCTCGACGATGTGATGCCAGCGTTCGACGACGGGGGGCCGGGTACGAGTGGTCATGGTTCCCTCTCTGTGTTCGTCGCTTCGAGCGTAGGGGCCGCGCCACTAAACAGTCAATGGTGACCGTTCATCCGCGGAACGGCGGTACGGGCAGATCGTCGCGGAACAGGTCCGGCAGGTCGGCGGACACACTGTCCGGGAACGCCGCGGGACGCTTCTCGAGAAACGCAGAGATGCCCTCGCGGGCGTCGCGCCCGACGCCGCGGAGGTTGATGCCGCGCGTCTCGATGCGGTGCGCGACCATGGGGTGCTCGGCGCCCAGCGTGCGCCACATCATCTGCCGCGAGAGCGCCACCGACACCGGGGCCGAGTGCTCGGTGAGGCTGCGGGCCAGCGCATACGCCCGCTCGAGCAGTTCGGCCCCGGGATACAGCGCATAGACGAGCCCGGCCGTGTGGGCCTCGGCCGCGTCGAAGATCCGTCCCGAATACACCCAGTCCAGGGCGGTCTGCAGCGGAACCAGGCGGGGCAGGAACCAGGTGGAGCACGACTCGGGGACGAGGCCGCGGCGGTTGAACACGAAGCCGATGCGGGCGTCGTCGGCGGCGAGGCGGAAATCCGCCGCGAGCGTCATGGTGATGCCGACGCCGACGGCCGGACCGTTGATCGCCGCGATGATCGGCTTGCGGCACTCGAACATGCGCAGCACGACGCGGCCGCCACCGTCGCGCCGGACGTCGGCGGCCGTGTCATCGCGCCGGACGTCGGCGGTCGCGTCGTCGCTCGGCTCGTCGAGCCGCTGCGCGAACGTGTCGGCACCGCCGGAGAGGTCGGCGCCGGCGCAGAATGCGCGCCCGGCGCCGGTGAGTACGACGGCGCGCACGGAATCGTCGGCGTCGCAGCGGTCGTAGGCCGCGATCAGCTCGTGCTCCATCGTGGTGGTGAAGGCGTTGAGCCGGTCGGGGCGGTCGAGGGTGATGGTGGCGATGCCGTCGGCCACGGCGAGTGCGATGTGTTCCACGCCGGCCAGCATGACATGTTTACTGAACGATCGGTAGGTGTCAGGGCCGTGCACAGCGCGGCGCCCCCGTCACCACGGGAGTCGGCGACGGGGGCGCAGGGCGCGGCGTGCGGGCTTATCCGCGGGTCACGCGGCCGCGGCGGAACTCCCGGCCGCCCCAGATGCCGGACTGCCGGGTCTCGGTGGCGTAGGTGGCGCACGCGGTGGCAAGGGGGCAGCGGGCACACACGTTGCGGGCGTAGTCGAACGACTCCGACGGGTCCGGGAACCAGGCGTCCGGGGTCGCGTCGCCGCGGCACGCGGCCAGGTCCCAGTCCGGCGTGGCGTCCGACGGGGCGAGCAGGTCGGTGAGCATCGTGGTCACGGGCAGGTCCTCCTTCCGAGGATGGGGATGCAGATCTGGTCGGGGCGGCGCAGGACTTGCGACGGAGTCGCTGCCGCCCAGTGCGGTGTCTCGAATCCGCTTGTGGCAGATGGGTTCTCGGTGCCGTAAACGAAGTCGGAGCGGCGGTCACCGGACGAGGGGTGTCCGCCCGGCGGTCAGCATCTGCCGGGTGGTGCCGCCGGCGGCCCCGCATGTCGGGGCCCGGCCGGCGGAAGGATGCCCGCGACGGGATGCCGCATCGGCTGTCGCACCGGCGCAGCCGGGGGTGATGTGCACATCGCATGCCTCCTTCCGTGTCGTGGCCTTCCGTGTCGTGGCCGTCGTCGATCGGTCGGGTCCAACACGCCCCGCGGCCGGGTTCTTCCCGCCCGTGCGCGAACAGTGACGGGTACCTCATGACCCCGGCCTCCCTACATAGGTTTCGGCTATGGGTCGATACCCCGTTCGGACTTTGTCTCGGGCGCCGGTCCGGTGATCGACTCGACGGGACGTTCCGCCCCGTGCCCGGCCGGAACCCCGAGGACCCCGAGGAGACACCACGTGAGCGCTGTACTGACCGAGTTCGGCGACGGCATCGCCGTCATGACCATCAACCGGCCCGAGGCGCGCAACGCCGTCGATCTCGAGGTCGCCAAGGCGCTCGCCGCCGCCGTCGACGAGTTCGAGGCGCGACCGGACCTGGTCGTCGGGATCATCACCGGCGCCGGCGGCACCTTCTGCGCCGGCATGGACCTCAAGGCGTTCACCCGGGGCGAGCGGCCCTCGCTGCCCGGACGGGGATTCGCCGGGCTCACGGAGCGGCCGCCGACCAAGCCGCTGATCGCCGCGGTCGAGGGCTGGGCACTCGCCGGCGGGTGCGAGCTCGCCCTCTCGGCGGACCTCGTCGTCGCCGCCCGGGGCGCCAAGTTCGGCCTGCCCGAGGTCAAACGCGGGCTCGTCGCCGCGGCCGGCGGTCTGCTGCGCCTGCCCAAGGTGCTGCCCTACCAGCTCGCCATGGAGATCGTGCTCACCGGTGACCCCCTCACCGCCGAGGTGGCGCACGCGCACGGCCTGGTCAACACCCTCACCGAGTCGGGCGCGGCCCTCGACGGCGCGCGGGCGCTCGCCGCCCGCATCAGCGGCAACGGACCGCTCGCCGTCCGTGCCTCCAAGCAGATCATGGCGTCGGCCGTGCAGTACACCGACGCGGAGGCGTTCGCGTCGCAGCGTGCACTCGTCGAGCCGGTGTTCGCCTCCGCGGACGCGCAGGAAGGGGCCCGCGCGTTCGCCGAGAAGCGCGCGCCGGTGTGGCGCGCGGAGTGACGGCTCCGGGAACCGCTACGACGCGAGGATCCGGGCCTTCTCGGCCTCGAACTCGGCCTCGGTCAGCACACCCTGCGTCTTCAGTTCGGCGAGTTCCTTCAGGGCGGTGATCCGGTCCATGCCGCCGGCGCCGCTCTCTGCGGGGGGAGCGGCGGCCGGCGCCGGGGCGGGCGGTGGTGGCGCGTACTGGGGCTGTTCCTCCGCCGCCCAGCGCCGGCCCTGGCGCCGGGAGACCCGGTTGGAAACAGCGGTGGCGGTTCCGGCCACCACGGCGGTGCGGGCGACCCCGCGAAGCAGTCCGGGCATGACGGTGTTCTCCTCGGGTGGGCGTTCGGCGTAGTCGGAATCGGATCCTGCCGCGGTGGTTCAGGTCTGGGCGTCGAGCGCCTCGAGTGATGCGAGGATGCTCTGAACCGGGATGCGGCCGGAGGCGACGAGTTGGGCTCCGTTGCGGCGCAGGGCGGCCGCGAAGGGTGCGGCCCAGGTGTTCTCGTAGACGACGATCGCCGCCGAGCATCCCGGTTCGAGAGCCGCACCGGCCTCGCCGAGGTCGGTGTCGTCGAGCAGGCCGGTGGCCGCCTCGGCGAAGAGGGTCACGTCGATGTCGCCCTCGAGTCCGACCTCGGAGATGTCGATCCCGCTCAGCGAGCCGTCGGTGTCCTTGCGGACGAAGGCGAGGTCGAGCACGCGGATGATTCCGCGCGCGACGAGGTCACGCAGCAGCGGCAGGGCCGAGCCGTCGGGCTGACGGTCTGCCGGGAACTCGACGACGAGATAGTCGATGGGACCTATTTCGTCGATGTCGGCATCGTTCACGGGTATACCTCTTTTCGCTGTGCCGGGAACGGGGCCATCGGGCCGTGTCCACCCGCGTCGACTCGGTGGCTGGTGCACGCGACCGACCCCGGCAGCCACCATCCTGCTCCGCTCGGTCCCGGAATGCCCTCGCTTCGGTCGATGTGGTGACCAAAGGCCTCTCGCATCCCTGGAATGCCGGTCGTCGGGCGGTCGAGGTCCGGCGAAGATCATCAACTCTATGCGAGGCGGCCGGTGGCGCGCGCACAATACCGTACGTCGGGCCGAATCGAAGGGAAGGCGATTGGCATGTCCCAGGACACGAGTGTCAAACACGATGTGGCGGCCGGTACCTCCATGGGCGCCGCGATCATTCTCGTCACGATCGGCATCCTCCAGGTCTTCCAGGGGATCGCCGCCGTGGCGGAGGACGAGTTGTTCGTCGTCGGGATCGAGTACACCTACAAGTTCGACTTCACCACCTGGGGATGGATCCACATCGTGCTCGGTGCGGTGATCGCTCTGGTGGGTTTCGCGCTGTTCACCGGCGCGACCTGGTCGAGGGTGGCGGCCATCGTGCTTGCGTCGCTGTCGATTCTCGCCAACTTCATGTGGCTGCCGTACTACCCGTGGTGGTCGGTGCTCATCATTGCGCTCGATGTGGTCGTCATCTGGGCGGTGGCCACGTGGAATCCGCGCCGGGACTACTACTGACCGCGGCACCGCCGGGCCGGGGCGTCGCCGATGACCGACGGTGAGGCCGGGCCGAGCCTGCCGGGGGTGGGGGGCCGCCGGTTGCTGTGGCTGGCTGTGCTGCGGCCGGCGCTCACCACGATCGTGTTGTTGATCGCGTACTTCGTGCTGCCGTTCGAGGATTTCGACGATGTCTCGGCCGTGGCAGTGCTCGCCGGTGGGTTCCTGGTGGTGTGCGCCGTGTGCGCCTGGCAGATCCGGCAGGTGCTGCGGTCACCGTACCCTGCCGTGCAGGCGATCGAGGCGCTGCTGCTGACGGTCGCCGTCTACCTGGTCGGGTACGCGACCGCGTATCACGTCCTGTCGTACAACGTTCCGGAATCGTTCGACGTGCCGCTCTCACGGATCGATGCCCTGTATTTCTGCGTGACCGTTTTCGCGACAGTGGGTTTCGGAGACATCGTCGCCACCACCCAGGCCGCGCGGGCGGTCGTCACCGCACAGATGGTCGGCAACCTCGTCCTCCTGGCGCTCGGCCTCCGGTTCCTGACCGCCGCCGTGAAGTGGCGCCAACAGCAGAAGAAGACGTGAGAGGGAGAACCTGATGACCGAGACCTCGAGAAGCGAGCCAGTGGTCGAACACCCCACCAGGGAGGAGCGGGCGGAACGGGGGCGGGCGGCCCGCAGCCGGACCCCGCTGTCCGCGCTCGCCGAGTTCGATACGAGCCGTCGCCCCGATCCGCTCGACCTGTTGGAGCGGCAGGCGACGTCCCGGGTGCCGGAGCTGGTTCCGGTGCGCTACGGCCGCATGGCAGAAACGCCGTTCTCCTTCTACCGGGGTGCGGCTCTGGTGATGGCGGACGATCTGTCCCGCGGGCCGACCACGACCGTCCTCACCCAGCTGTGCGGGGACGCGCACATGAGCAATTTCGGAATCTTCGCCACCCCGGAACGCAAGCTGACCTTCGACATCAACGACTTCGACGAGACCTACCCCGGCCCGTTCGAGTGGGACGTCAAGCGACTGGTCACCAGCCTCGTGATCGCCGCGCGGGACAACGGTTTCACGGGCAAGCAGCAGGCGCGCATCGCCCGCGCCTGCGCAGCGGAGTATCGCGAGACGATTGCCCGGCAGGCGGAGCGGGGAAATCTGGCGGTGTGGTATTCGCACATCGAGCCCAGCACCGAACTCACGGAACTGCGCGACGAACTCGACTCCTCCATGAAGAAGCGCCTGCGCAAGACGCTCGAGAAGTCGCGCCACCGGGACAGCGTCCAAGCGCTCGCCAAGTTGACCGAGGTGGTCGACGGCCGGCGCCGGATCATCAGCGCCCCGCCGCTCATCGTCCCCATCGAGGAGGTCCTGCCCGACGCGGACGCCGACGAACTCTACGCGGATCTGCACCAGCGCCTGCGTGACTATCGGTCGACGCTCCAGTGGGACCGGCGGGTGCTCCTCGAACAGTTCGAGTTCGTGCAGGCGGCGCGCAAGGTGGTCGGTGTCGGCAGCGTCGGAACCCGGGCCTGGATCTTCCTGTTGCGCGGCACGGGTGACGACGACCCGCTCTTCCTGCAGGCCAAGGAGGCGCAACGGTCCGTGCTCTCGTACTACGTGGACGGGCCCACGTTTGCCAACGAGGGCGAACGTGTGGTCAACGGCCAACGTTTGATGCAGGCGGCCAGCGACATCTTCCTCGGCTGGCAGCAGGGCCCCGGACCGGACGGCGTCCGGCGAGATTTCTACCTGCGTCAGTTGCGGGACGGCAAGGGCTCGGCGGTCGTCGAGGCGATGACTCCCACCGGAATGACGCTGTACGGGCGGCTGTGCGGACGGGTACTGGCGTATGGGCACGCCCGATCCGGCGACCGCATCGCGATCGCCGAGTATCTCGGTTCCGGCACCGAATTCGACGACGCCATCACGGCATTCGCGATCGCCTACGCCGAACAGAACACACGCGACCACGCCGCACTCCTCGGTGCGATCTCCGAGGGGCGGATCACCGCCCGGCGAGGTATCTGATCCGAGGGAGCGCCGCCGGCCCGGTCCCGACGTTGCCTTCCGGACGCCGGTCGGACCACCTCACCGAACGGGAGGTCATGCCTCTTCCAACGCCTCGCCGATTCCCTGGAGGAGGCGGTGGTGATGTGCCTCGGCCAGAAGGTGACCCGCGGTGAGAGCAACTGCAACCGGCCATTCGAGGAGCTCGAGGGCAACCAAGGTGCCGATACCCGCGAGGTAGGCGAGCTGCTCGGGTGGCGGAATGCTGATGCGGCCCATGATCGGCAGGTCCAGGACGAGGTGTTCGGCTTCGCGCAGCCGTTCGAGGGCGGGCCGAGGTGCTGTCGCAGCTGACGTCGTGGCAGTCATGAGAGCCTCATTCGCTGTAGGGTCCGAACCTGCGGATTCCGCCGCCATGTCACTGCCGGATCGGTGGAGGCCGGAGTGGCGCGATCGGCCCTCTGCGGTCCGGGCGGCTCCACGACGGTGCGCACGCCGTCGGGGGAGCCTGTTGGTGTTTCGTCGGCACGGTCAGCGCCGGTCTCTGCGGTCCTCTCGTCGATCTTCCCGGCGGTCGGAACGACGGCGGACACCGTGAGCGACCACCGCCGCCGTCGCGACGGTCGTGGCCGTACGAGCCACGGGCGCGGGTCCGATCACCGCGGCGCGACGCATACGCCTGGCTGCGAGGGGCATGTCAGTCTCCTTCCTGTTCGTCGGCCTCGATTGCGGCCAGCAGGGCTTGTACGGGGATGCGGCCGCTGGCCACCAGCTGTCCGCCGGCCCTGCGTACCGCCGATGCGAACGGCGCGGCCCACAGGTTCTCCCACACCAGCAGGGCCGCGGTGCTGCCGGGCTCGACGGCCGCGGCGACCGCTTCGACGTCCTCCTCGCTGAGCAACATCGCCAGCTCGGCTTCGTAGGAGCGGAGCGCGCCGATCTCGCTCTCGTCCAGGTCGGCGAGCTCGAACGCTTCGAGCGATCCGTCGGCGTCCTTCTTCAGCAACAGCAGATCCAGTACGCGTACTGTTCCGCGTTCGACGAGGTCGTCGAGCGCGGGTGCGATCTCGCCTCTGAACCTGCTGCCCGGGAACTCCACCACGATCCAGTCCACCGGACCGAGTTCGTCGATGTCGTCGCCGAGTTGTTGTTGGACTTGTTCGGTCATCTCGTCATCTCCTCTGCCGAGCTGCCGTCCGTGGAATACCAAGGGCGACAGATCGTTCGTGGGTTCCACGTCCGACGGGCGGTTCTTCTACGAGCCGCCTCGTCTCGGATGGCCGGCTTGTCGGAGAGTCCGATGACGACCTGGCAAGTCGGTCTGCCGGTGTTTTCCGACAGAGTCGACGCTAGACCTGATGGCTGCGCCCGGAAAGGGGATCCGGTGAAGGCCGCTCGATCCGATGACCTACCGTGCCGGAAATGGACCCGAGCAAGGCAGATCGGATGTTCCGGACACAGATCCGGTGCCGCGCCGTCTACGCCTCGTGTGCCGGCTGCTGTTCGGGACGGGGGTGACGGCGGAACCATGCGGCGTACCGGTCGGCGAGGGGGCGGCGGTGACCCCGTGGGCGAGGACCGACAGGCCCACGGTGACGACGGCGGTGAGCAGCAGCAGGTCCTCGTGGGGCAAGGCACCGGGTTCTTCGAGAATCAGGATGACGAAGACGATGGTGGCCAGTCCGCGGGGGCCGAACCAGCCGAGGAAGGCAAGGGTCGGGGTGCGGGCGTGGGTGCCGAGCAGCGACAGCGCGACGGGGACCATGCGGACGACGGTCAGGCTCAGCACGGCGTAGGCGAGCACCGGCCACGACAGGTGTCCGAGGGCCGGGCTGAGCAACACCGCCCCGAAGACGATGAACGTGACGGCACTGAACACATCCCCGGCCTCGTCGATCAGGTGGGAGACCTCCCCCTCGGCGCGGCGCCGGATCGCCCCGAAGGTCAGCCCGCCGACGAACGCGGCGATGAATCCCGAGCCGCCGAGGGGCACGGCGACGGTGTAGGCCAGCGTGGCGGCGGCCACCGGCACGATCTGAACCCACAACGGGTCGATCGTGCGGTGCCGCCCGGCGAGGATCAGCACCGCCGCCGCGACCGCTCCGGCACCTACCCCGGCGACGATGCCGTAGCCGATCTGCTCGGTGACCAGCCGTACGGCTGCACCGCCGCCGATTGCCCCGGACTCGGCGCGTGCGATCGCCAGCACGATCAGGAACAGCGGTACGCAGATGCCGTCGTTGAGGCCGCTTTCGACGTTGAGTCCCTGGCGCACCCGCGACGGCAGGATCGGCAGGGTGACCACCGCCTGCCCGAGAGCGGCGTCGGTGGGCGCGAGGAGCACGGCGAGCAGCAGCGCCTCGGGCCAGGAGAGGTCGCCCAGCACGAGCACCGCGGCGCCGAACCCGGCCGCGATGGTCAGCGGTAGTCCTATACAGAGAAGGCGTGCAGGAAGTGAGATTTCGGCTCGTAGAGCGGTCGGGTCCACGCGGGCGGCGTCGGAGAACAGCACGAGGGCGAGGGTGACCTCGGCGAGAAGTTTCACCGTTTCGCTGGTGGCCTCGATGTCGATCAGCCCGGCAGCCTGTGCGCCCAGCACGAGGCCGCCGACAGTGAAGACCATCGGGGCCGTGATGGAAGTGCCTGCGACCCGTCCGGAGATCGCCGCGAATACGAGCAGGATTCCGGCGATCGCCGGAAGCGCCCAGGTCACGATGCCCCCTCCGCGGGCGGAGGGCGGTGGCGGGGTGCGTCGGCCGGCCATCGGCGTCCGCGCGGCAGAACGAGAGCTGCCACACCCAACCACAGCGGAATTCCCATGAACACCAAGATGATCCACGTCATGAGTCGGGTCCTTCTCGCCTCGCCGCACCGGATTTCCGGGACCGGCTCGACCGGAGGGGCGGCGTCGTCACATTCTGCCGAATCCGAGACATCGTGCGAAGAACTTCGGCGGATCGGGCCGTTTGCATGGTCGGCGATTCGGACGGTCGGTACGCTCGAGACGCCGGAGACCGACAGGTCTGCTCGAGATCGGGAGCGTCGCCATGGCAAGGACCCACCACGGAAAGATCGCCGTCGACATCCGCGACTCCGTGCCGGACTGGGCGCCGTATCTGCCTGCGCAGGCGCCCGAGGGCGCCCCGAACGTCCTGATCATCGCGTGGGACGACGTCGGGTACGGCAGCATGGACATCTTCGGGGGCCCGATCGAGGCACCCACCATGCGCCGCATCGCCGACCGGGGTGTGAAGTACTCGAACTTCCACACCACCGCGCTGTGCTCCCCGACGCGGGCGTCGCTGCTGACCGGGCGAAACGCGACGACCAACGGCATGGCGACCATCGCCGAGTTCAGCTCCGGGTTCCCGGGCATCTCCACCCACATTCCCTTCGAGAACGGGTTCGTCTCCGAGGTGCTGGCCGAGCAAGGGTGGAACACCTACTGCGTCGGCAAGTGGCACCTGACCCCGGGCGACGAGACGAACATGTCGGCGGTCAAGGCCCGGTGGCCGTTGGGCCGCGGGTTCGAGCGGTTCTACGGCTTCCTCGGCGGCGAGTCGAGCAGCTGGTACCCCGACCTGGTGTACGACAACCATCCGATCGACGCCCCCGGCACCCCGGAGGACGGCTATCACCTGTCGAAAGACCTGGCGGACAAGGCAATCGAATTCATCCGCGACGCCAAGGTCGTCGACCCGGACAAACCGTTCTTCATGTACCTGGCCCCGCAGGCCGGGCACGCCCCGCATCACGTGTTCACCGAATGGGCCGACCGGTACAAGGGCAGGTTCGACCAGGGCTACGAGGCCATCCGTGCCGAGATACTGCAGCGGCAGAAGGACCTCGGGTTGCTGCCCGAGAGCACCGAGCTTTCCCCGATCAATCCGCACGGGGAACCGGCCACCACCGGACCCGACGGACAGCCGTGGCCGCTGCTCGACACCGTCCGGCCCTGGGACTCGCTCACCGCCGACGAGCAACGCCTGTTCGTACGGATGGCCGAGGTCTTCGCCGGCTACATCTCCTACACGGACGATCAGCTCGGCCGGGTGATCGACCTGCTCGAAACGACCGGCGAGCTCGACAACACCCTCATCGTCGTGGTCTCCGACAACGGTGCCAGTGGTGAAGGAGGGCCGAACGGATCGTTCAACGAATGGCGGTTCTTCAACGGGGTTCCCGACACCACCGAGGGCACCCTGCCGCACCTCGACGAGCTCGGCACACCGCTGTCGTACAACCACTACAACACCGGCTGGGCGTGGGCCTTCGACACACCGTTTCCGTACTGGAAGCGCTGGGCCGGCTACGAGGGTGGCGTCGCCGACATGTGCGTGCTCTCGTGGCCGGCGCGGATCGACGCCTCGGCCGAGCCCCGCCCGCAGTACGTCCACGCCGTCGATGTCGTCCCCACGATCTACGAGTTGCTCGGCATCACCCCGCCCGAGGTCCTGAAGGGGTACACCCAGAGTCCGCTCGAGGGAGAGAGCTTCGCGTCCTCGCTGACCGATCCCGCAGCGCCGGGCAAGGCCGTGCAGTTCTACGCGATGCTGGGGCAGCGCTCGCTGTATCACGAAGGGTGGCTCGTCTGTTCCGTGCATCCGCCGCTGTCCGGGTGGGGCCACTTCGACAAGGATATGTGGGAGCTGTACCACCTCGCGGAGGACCGGGCGCAACTGCACAACCTCGCCGACGCCGAACCCGAGCGGCTGGAAACCCTGAAGAGTCTGTGGTTCTACTACGCCGGCCGCTACCACGGGCTACCGCTGGACGACCGCAGCGCCCTCGAACAGGTGCTCGCCGAACGCCCCCGCCCGGGAAAAGCGCGAGACCGCTACGTCTACTACCCGGACTGCGCGGACGTCCCCGAGGCGGCCGGTGTCGCCATCACCGGACGGTCCTACACGATCGTCGCCGGAGTCCACGTGGACTCGGCCGATGCCGAGGGCGTCCTCTACGCCCACGGCGGCCTGGCCGGCGGCCACAGCCTCTACGTCAAGGACTGCCGTCTGCGCTATGCCTTCAACTGGGTCGGCACACACCTGCAGACCGTGGTCGCCGACCGGGACATCACTCCCGGTGCCCACGTGTGCACCGCCGAATTCGCCGTCGCCGGGAAGAACACCGATCCGGCGATGCCGGGCTTCGCCGGCACCCTGACCCTCTACGTCGACGATCAGCAGGTGGCCACCGGTGAGATCGTCACCCAGCCGGGGGTGTTCTGCCTCGTCGGTGACGGCATCTGCGTCGGGCGGGACAGTGCCTCTCCGGTCACGCCGGACTACGTGTCCCCGTTCCCGTTCACCGGGGGCACGATCGACAAGGTCGTCGTCGACGTTTCCGGCGAACGCTATGTCGACCACGAGGCGCAGGTGCGGGCCTGGTTCTCGATCGATTGACCGGCGCTGCTCAGCGGCCGCGCACGATGCAGCGGAATCCGATGTGACAGGTGGAGGTTTCCGCGCTTTCCCCCTGCCTGGCTGCGGGCCGGTAGCGCAAGCAGTAATTGGGGGCGCAGAGGTGCGATCCGCCCTTGATGACCCGCCGGGGATGGGCCTCGGCACCGGTCTCCGGCGCGAGCGTGCGTGGGTTGGCGGGAATGCAGCACGCCGTGGCGGGGGCGGTGTCACGTCCGTCCGCCCCGTGACGAGCGGTGAAGTAGTCCGTCGTCCATTCCCATACGTTGCCTGCCACGTCGACCAGGCCGTAACCGTTGGGCCGGAAGCTGCCCACCGGAGACGTGCCGACGTACCCGTCTTCGGCGAGGTTCTGCCACGGGAACTCGCCCTGCCAGGTGTTGGCCAGGTACCGCCCCTTCGGGGTGTACTCGTCGCCCCACACGAACCGGGCCCGATCCAGGCCGCCGCGAGCCGCGAACTCCCACTCGGACTCGGTCGGCAGCTCCTTGCCCGCCCACCGAGCGTAGGCGAGCGCGTCGTAGTGGGACACGTGCGTCACCGGATGGTGTTCGCGGCCGCCGGCCGAACTTCCGGGGCCCTCGGGATGCCGCCAATCCGCACCCGGCACCCACGACCACCACCGGCGGTAGTCGTCGAGGGGTACGCGCCGAGCCGGCGGGGTGAACACCAGCGACCCGGGTACCAGCAGCGCCGGGTCGGCATCGGGATAATCGGCGGGTTCGGGCGCGACCTCGGCGGTGGTGACGTGACCGGTGTCCTTCACGAAACGCCGGAACTCGGCGACCGTGACCGGATGAATGTCCATCCAGAATCCGTCCACACTCACCTGGTGGACCGGACGCTCCTCGGGGTAGAACTCCTCCGACCCCATCCAGAAGGTTCCGCCCGGAATCCAGGTCATCTTCTTCGGTGCTCGACCCGCCGACGCCGCTGGCTGCATGCGTCGAGTATCTCGGAACCGGCTCGCTGCGAGCGGGTCTTCGGGATGCCGCGCAGGTCCTGGCCTGTCAGACCTGCATTCCGGTCTGTCCCGCGGATGCCTGTCCCAGAGCCGTGGCCTTGAGTTGCTCGAACTCCGCTTGGGTGATCACTCCCGAGTCGTACAGCGCCTTCGCATCGGCGATCTGCTCGGCCGGGGACTTGCCGGCCACCTGCCGGATGTACTCGTCGGTGGCCTGCTTGGTCTCCTGCTGGGCACGCATCGACCGCTCCGCCATGCCGCGGCCCCGGGCGATCAGATACACGAACGCGGTCAGGTACGGGAGGACGACCAGCCCGATCACCCAGAGGGCTTTGGCGAAGCCGGAAACGGTGTGATCGCGGAACAGGTCGACCAAGATCTGGAACAGCACGATCAGGTACGCCACGAACGCGAACACGATGATCGTGTACCACACGTAATCCCAGAACGAATCCATGATGTGCACCTCCTGTGAGCGGCTCCGGCGATGGACCGAACCTCCGCGATATCGGGCGACTCACATCGAGAATGACACCCCAACCGGCGTCTCCGCAGGGGATAAAGACCTTGAAACCCACCCCGACCCTGAAACCCACCGTCCCCCCGCGTGTCCTCGACACGAAGACGCCCGTACGCGGGCCGGGCCCGCATCCGACACGAACGCGGCGCGACCTGTGTCCGTTTCGAGACGTGCTCGCGGTCGAAGCGGTGATTCAATGGTGAGATGTGCAGATGGATGGCATATTCCGGCGACCCGATCCTTGCCGAGGATCTGCTCTTCCGCCCGCAGCACTCGCTGATCGATCAGAGCCTGCATTCGCGCCTCGGAGCCACCACCACCAACGGTGACGGTTTCGGCATCGGATGGTACGGGAGAGGGCCGGAGCCGGCGGTGTTCAAGAGCATCGATCCGGCCTGGAACGACCGGAACCTGCGCGAGCTCGCCGCTCAGGTGGAGACACCGCTGCTGTTCGCACACGTGCGGGCCTCGACCGGGACGCACGTCCAGCGCAGCAACTGCCATCCCTTCCGGCACGGGCGCTGGTTGTGGATGCACAACGGGGTCCTCAACGGGTTCCGGGAGATCAAACGCGAGCTCGTGCTGGCGGTGGATCCGGCGCTCTACCCCGACATCGAGGGCTCGACCGACTCCGAGATGCTGTTCTATCTCGCGCTGACGTTCGGTCTCACCGAGGACCCGTTCACTGCCGTCGCCCGGGCTGTCGGATACGTGGAGAAGATCGCGCACGCCCATGCGATCGAGCATCCCGTGCAGATGACCGTGGCGACCACGGACGGAGAGTCGATGTGGGTGTTCCGTTATTCCAGCGAAGGCAAGAGCCGATCGCTGTTCTTCTCCACCAAGCTCGCCAGGCTCCTCGAGCTGCATCCCGAGGTGGAGGTGCTGCACCAGCTCGGTGCCGAGACCCGCTTCATCGTCTCCGAACCGCTGCGCGATCTGCCGGACGCATGGAACGAAGTACCCGAGTCCTCCGCGGGCGTGGTCCGGCCCGGCGAGGACGAGATCCGGCCGTTCCGGCCGCTCGCACCGGTGTAGGCCCGGCGGAGCAGAGCCTCTGCGTCGGGGTAGGCGGGACCGGGTGCAGACCGTGCCGGGAGACAGGGGACTCCAACAGGTCCCCGTCCCTGATCAACCGAATCGAGCGATGACCTTGTGCCCTACGCCACAGGCCCTCGCCGGCGGAACACTGTAGTCAAGTAACTGCAGGAGTTTCGAGATGAACGCAGAGCAGCCCCTGGCCCTCCGGTTATGGCGCCGCGCTCCGTGGAGCGGCAACCCGCTGATGCGACGATCCGAGCGAGTCGAATCCGCACTCGTTCTGGTCGTCGCGATGTTCGTGCTCGTCATGGTGCCCCTCGCCGCCGCGTACGGGACGGCGACCTACGCGCGGGTCGGCCAGCTTGCGCTGGAGGAACGCCTGGAACGCCACCAGGTGACGGCGATCCTCCTCGAGGAGCCGGGACCGACGGGCACCAGTTCGATGACGGACACTGCGACCCGGGGTCCGGGGGACCCGGACCGAGCGACCGCGCGGTGGACGACCGGGACCGACGAAACGCGCACGGGGAAGGTGGAGACGCCCTTCGGCGCGAAGCCGGGCGAGACGATCGACATCTGGATCGATTCGACCGGTGATCCCGTCGCCGCGCCCAGGACCGGCTCGGACGGCGTCGTGGCCGGTGTCAGTGCCGCACTCACGGTGTGGGGGGTGGGCTCCGGCATCGCCCTGCTGCTCCTCTACGGAGTTCATCGTGTCGGCGTGCGGCGGAGGCTGTCGGCATTGGATCGCGAATGGAACGAAACCGGACGGAGCCCGGGATGGACGTTGGGTTGACCGCCCCCGGGTCTGCGGGCCGGGGGTCTGCAGGCCGGTCAGCAGCGCACACGGCGATGCTCGGCAGCGCGGAGAGGATTCCTCGATCCGGTCGCAGCACAAGAAGATACGCGGGGAGGCCGAGATGAGCGACTGGGTCTGCCGGTTGGTGGTGTCGACGGAATCCGGCGACAGTCCGGCTCAACTGCATATGGTGCTCCGCGACGATCTCACGGACGCGGAGGTGCTCGCCCGTGTCCTCGGCCTGGTTCACGAGTTCTATGGTCCCGGCGTGCAGGTCGACGACCTGAAGCCCGAGTCCTGGGCGCAGACCCGAACTGCGTCCCCGGTCCGTTCACCCGGCGGATGAGGGAAAAGGAGGCATACAGCAAGACATTTCACACAGTCACATCGAACTGCATCTCGGACTCGTGCCGCCGGAGGGCACGCTTCGTCCGTGCTGCCGTGCCTCTGTCACCGAGTGGAAAGAGAAGACGATGGACAGCGACATTTCGCGCAGCGGCACGGGCACCGCTCCGCTCGACACCGCCGAGCGGGCCGAGCTGGAGCGGTTGCGGGCCGAGGTGGCCGCACTGCGGGCGCGGACAGAGGCCGCGCCCGAGGCCCCGCCGCCACCCCCGCCCGTATCGCGTCCGCCGCGGCACGCGCTGCGCTGGACTGCGGTGGCGATTCTGACGGTGCTGGTCGCACTGCTGGCGATCGCGTCGGTGACGGCGCGGTTCGTGCGCAGCGAGATCCTCGACACGGACCGGTACGTCACCACGGTGGCCCCGCTCGGTTCCGATCCCGCGGTGCAGACCGAGATCGCGAGCACGGTCACCGACGAGATCTTCGCGCGGGTCGATGTCGAAGGCCTCACGTCCGACGCGCTGACCGCCCTGACCGATGCCGTTCCGGCGACCGCGGACGCGCCGCGCGTGGACCGGGCGGTGGAGGGGCTCGCGCCGGTGATCGCCGGGCAGGCACGCAACTTCGTGTACGAGACGGTGCTGTCGCTGGTGCAGACCGACCAGTTCGAGGATCTGTGGATCCAGGCCAACCGTGCAGCGCACACCGGGCTGGTGGCAGTCGTCACCGGTGAGGGCGGCCCGTCCTCGGTAACGGTGGACGAGAGCGGCACGGTCAGCATCTCCCTCGGCACGATCATCGACAACGTCAAGGCCCGCCTGCTGGACCGGGGATTCTCCTTCGCCGAGAAGATCCCGAACATCGACAAGCAGTTCGTACTGTTCCAGTCGCCGGAGCTGATCAGGGCGCAACGGGCGGTCAGCGCTCTGGACACGGCGTCGGATGTGCTGCCGTGGCTGACGATCGCCGCCGCGGTGGCCGCGGTGGCCGTGGCTCCGCCCGGGCGTCGCCGTCGTGCCCTGGCGTTCGTCGGGACGGCACTGCTCGTGGGGATGCTGATCCTCGCGATCGCGCTGATCGTCGCCCGATCCCTCTATCTCGGCGACATTCCCCCGGACGTGCTGTCCCCGGACGCCGCCTCGGCGATCGCCGACACGATGCTGGTGCCGCTGCGGACCGCACTGCGGGCGGTGGCGATCCTCGGCCTGGTGATCGCGGTCGGGGCGTACCTGACCGGGGGATCAGCCTCCGCGACCGCCGTCCGTCGCGGATTCGGGCGAGGCATGGACGCGGTGCAGCGGTCCCGTAAGCCGCGGCCACCGAACCAGGTGGAAGCCGGGGCCTACCGGGCCCGGACGGCGTTGCGGCTGGCGATCATCGGCATCGCCGCCGTGATGCTGATGTTCTGGCGGTACCCGACCGGTCTCGTGGTCGTGTGGATCGTTCTCGGTGCCCTGCTGGCGTTGCTCGCGCTCGAGGTGCTGATCCGGCCGGCACGAACCTGGGAGCAACCGACGGAGATCGTGCCCGACGCGGACTCGAAGACCGGGACGTGAGCCCGGTGGACGCCGTTCCCGGCGACGAGGTGCCGGTCTCCCGCCGATGGTGGGCGCGTGCGGCGTTCGCCGCCGTCCTCGGCGCTGCCGCCGTTCCGGTGATCGTCGCGGGCCTGCGCGGCGCCCTCGCACTCCTGGCGGTGAGCGTGACGGTGGCAGCGGTGACGGTCGCGGCTCTCTACTGGTTCCTCGCGAGCCGGGGGCTGCTGCGCGCGCTGTCACTGGGTCTCGCAGTGGTCGCCCCCCTCGCGCTGCCCGTGCTGTTCGTGCGGGAGCGCGTGCTCTGGGTCGCGTTGGTGTCGGTCGCGCTGGTGCTGCTCGCCTTGGCGTGCGCGCGGGCGGCCCTGCGCCGTGACACAGAGCAGGGGATGCCCGAGTACCCCGCCGCGCCGGTCCACCGCCCGTTCCTGGTGATGAACCCCCGTTCGGGGGGCGGCAAGGTCGTGAAGTTCGATCTGCAACGCAAGGCCGAGGAACTCGGTGCCGAGGTAGCCCTGCTCGCGGGACCGGGGCCCGTCGACGTCGAGGCCCTGGCCCGGCAGGCGGTGGAGCGGGGCGCCGACCTGCTCGGTGTCGCCGGAGGCGACGGGACACAGGCCCTGGTGGCGGCGATCGCGGCCGAGCACGGTCTGCCGTTCCTGGTGATCAGCGCCGGCACACGGAACCACTTCGCGCTGGATCTGGGACTGGACCGGGAGGACCCGGCCGCAGGCCTGGACGCTCTGCGGGACGGGGTGGAACTGCGCATCGATCTCGGCAGGATCGGGGGACGGGTGTTCGTCAACAACGCCTCGTTCGGCGTCTACGCCGACGTGGTGCAGAGCCCGGAATACCGGGACGACAAGGCCGGGACGGCCCTGCGGATGATGCCCGACCTGCTCGCTCGCGACAGCGCCACCCGGCTGAGGGCCCGCATCGACGGCGACACGACGGTGGAAGGCGCGCAGGCCGTCCTGGTGAGCAACGACCCGTACGCGACCGACGACCTCGCGGGGCTGGGACGACGGCCCCGGCTGGATCGCGGGGTGCTCGGGGTGGTGACGATCTCGGTAGCCGGCGCGGGGCAGGCGGTCGACCTGCTGCGCCGCACGCACAGCCGGGGGCTGGTTCAGCGCGTGGCCACCGAGGTGATCGTCGACGCGGAGGCACCGGAGATTCCGGTCGGGGTGGACGGGGAAGCGCTGATGCTGCCCACGCCGGTGCGCTGCACCGTCGAGCCGCAGGCGCTGCGGGTGCGGGTGCCCCGGCGCCGTCCGGGAACCCTGGTCTCGGCACCGACCTGGGACTGGGCGCGGCTCCGGGACCTGGCCTTCCGGCCTCAGCGCTCGTCGTCGGTCTCGTCGGGCCTGCGCTGACCCTCGCCGGGCCGTGCGCCCACCGGCCGGCGCGGTAGCGATCCGGTGCCGAACAGTGCGGCGACGGTGATCAGTGCCGTGACGGCGAAGGCCACCTGCAGGGCCTCGAGCCGCGCGTCCGAGTTGACCTCGAGGATCGCATCCGCGGTGGCCTCGTCCACCCCGGCCTCGTCCAGGGCGCCCTCCAACTGGGTGTCGGACAGGAACGGCACCCCGGCAGCCATGTCCGTGGTGGCCTGCTGTTGCACCGATTCCGGCACGGCCGGGTTGTTCTCGATGCCGGCGATGACGGAGGTGGTCAGGGTGGCGATCAGGATGGAGCCGATCAGGGCGGTCCCCAGTGACGCGCCGAGATTGGTCGCCGTGTTCTGCAGACCGCCGACCTCGGCGCTCTGCGAGTCCGGCACCGCGGACACCGTGACCGCACCGAGCTGGGAGGCCAGCGCACCCAGTCCGAGACCCATCAGCAGCATCGGGATCGACACGACCGCCGCATTTGCGCCGGGATCCATCCCACCCACGAGGATGAGGATGCCGACGACCATGATCCCGAGGCCGATCCGGACGATGCGCCGGGGATTCGCCTGGGGTCGCAGCTTGGGGATGCCGACCGCGGCCAGGACCAGAGCGATCGACAGCGGAAGGATCCGCACACCCGTCTCGAGCGCACTGAGTTCGAGGACCACAGACAGGAACAGGGGGACGGAGAAGAACACCCCGGCCTGAATGAGGAATTGGGCGAAGAACATGCTCAGACCGCCGGTGAGCTGACTGTTCCTCAGCAGCGCGGGGTCGACCAGCGGTTCGCCGCCCGTCTTCGCCAGGTACGTCTCCCGCCGCAGGAACAGGTAGAGCACGAAGAGTCCACCCAGCAGCAACCAGATGACGGGGGACAGTCCCAGGATCGCCGGTCCGCCGGGTTTGGTCTGGATCCAGCCCCATTCGCTCGAGCGCAGCACGCCGTAGACGAACATTCCCAGGCCGGCGACCGACAGGAGCGAGCCGACGAGGTCGAGCCGGATCCGCTGCGGTGGAATGTCTTCCACGCGACGCAGCGCGAGCAGGATCAGGACGACGATGACAACCTCGCCGAAGAAGACGTAGCGCCAGGACGCGAACGTGGTCACCGCCCCACCGAGCAACGGCCCCACCGCGACTGCCGCGGCACCCGCCGCGGCCACCAATCCGTAGGCGGCGGGGCGGCGTTCGGCGGGGAAGTTCGCCGCGACCAGGGAAACGATCGCGGGCATGATCAGGGCGGCGCCGATGCCCTCGAGCAGGGACCAGCCGATGAGGAGGACGGTGAGATTCGGCGCGATCCCGGTGACGAACGACCCGGCGCCGTAGATGATCAGGCCGAGCCCGAACGCGCGGCGCCGCCCGAGGATGGTGCCGATCTTGCCGCCGGTGATCATCAAGCTGGCCATCACCAGGGTGTAGAGGGTGATGGCGGTCTGGATGCCGGTGATGGTGGTGCCCACGTCCGCGGCCACGGTCGCCATCGACACGTTCATCACGGAGCTGTCGAGCGTCATCAGGAACTGCCCCGCAGCCAGTACTGCGAGCACCAGTGCGGAACCCGAGGCCACCGCCGGACCCTTCGGCGAACTGTCAAGACTCATGCATCGACCTCTCGCGTCAGACGGGCTCGAGCGGCCGGAACGGCCGGATGTCGTTGCCCGCGGGGCCGACCACGGCGGCGGAGGACTCGGGCATCTCGTTCCATGCGCCCGGCAGATCGCGGAGCGGTTCGGACACGACGAACCGGGCGTCGATGCCCAGACGATGGAACATCTCCACCTCGGGGTGCAGCTCGCGGAGCTTGGCGACCTCGGTGGAGTAGAACAGCGACCGGGTCCGGCCCTCGCTGGAGTAGCGGAACACCCAGATGGTGTCGCCGGCCGTGGTGGCCACGGTCATCTGCACGGGATCGTCGATCCCGCGGTGGCGGGCGACCTTCTCGACCATCCCGATCGCACGGCCGACCGCGGTGAACGGATCGTCCCGGAGACCGAACGTGAGAGCGAGGAAGAACAGCACCTCGGAGTCCGTGGTACCCGCGATGTCCGGGTACAGCGACGGATCCACGGCCATCATCAGTTCCCGCTTGATGTCCCGGAAGCCGAGGATCTCGCCGTTGTGCATCCACAGCCATTCCTCGTGCCGGAACGGGTGGCAATTGCTGCGCTGCACCTGCGTGCCGGTCGAGGACCGCACGTGCGCGAACAGCAGCGGGGTGCGGATCTGCCCGGCGATCTCCCGCAGGTTGTGGTTGTTCCACGCCGGATCGATGCTCTTGAACATCGCCGGTTCGGAACCTATTCCGTACCAGCCGATTCCGAATCCGTCACCGTTGGTGGTGGTGGCTCCGAGATGGGAGTGCAGGCTCTGGTCGATGAGTGAATGCTCGGGCTTGAACAGCAGATCCTCCACGAGGATCGGCTCGCCCGAGTAGGCCATCCATCTGCACACCCGACCATTGAAGCACCCGGGTGTCGCCCCCCGGGCCGGAAAGAAGGCAGTGGGCTCACCTGCGGTCACTGCATGCCGGTCCGCCGGAGATCGAGAATCACGCCCGTGGTGGCATCGTCGTCGACCGCAATGCCGCGGCTGCCACCGGGGACGATCACCGATCCGCCGTCGAGTCCCGTCCTGGCCCTACCCTCCTCGCGCCGGCGCGGTGGGGGCCACCGCGACGGATGCCGACGTGCCGTTGCCGACGAGGCCGGAGGTGGGCGCCACCGGTGTGCGCTGGGCGGCCGCTGCCGCTGCCGCGGTGGCTTCGTGTTCGAGGAAGGTCTTCAGTTCGCCGATGGCACTCATCATGGGGGCCGGGAACACCACGGTGGTGTTCTTCTCGACCCCCAGCTCCACCAGGGTCTGCAGGTTGCGCAGTTGCAGGGCCAGGGGGTGAGCCATCATCGTGTCGGAGGCGTCTCCGAGCGCGGCGGCCGCCATCGACTCACCTTCCGCCGCGATGATCTTGGCGCGCTTCTCCCGCTCGGCCTCGGCCTGACGTGCCATGGCGCGTTTCATGCTGTCGGGAAGCTGGATGTCCTTCAACTCCACCAGGGTCACCTCCACGCCCCATTCGAGGGTGGACACGTCGAGGAATTCTCGAATGTGGACGTTGATGACGTCGGTCTCCGACAACGCCTCGTCGAGGGTGTGGCGGCCGACCACCCTGCGCAGCGTGGTCTGGGCGATCTGATCGATCGCAGCGGCGACGTTCTCGATCGCGACGACCGACTTCACGGCGTCGATGACACGGAAATAGGCGACTGCGGAGATGTCCACGCTGACGTTGTCGCGCGTGATGATTCCCTGGGACTGGATCGGCATCGTGACGATCCGCAACGACACCTTCGTGAGGCGGTCGACGATCGGGATGATCAGATGCAGGCCGGGTTCCTTCACCCCGATCAGCCGGCCGAACCGGAAGAGCACGCCCTTCTCGTACTGGGTGACGACGTGCACCGACTGCGACAACACGAACATCACCACGACGAGGAGCACGGCGGCGAGGATGATCCAGGCGGTCACGACGTTCCTCCCATCCCGCAGCAGGTCGCGGTTGCCTTCACCGTGCGCTCGTGGACCGCGGCCGGGAAGGGTCGAAAGTCACCGCCGGGGCGGATCGGCGAGTTCGAGACCTTCCGAGCCGCGTCGGTACGAGACCGTGCGCAACACCGGAGGAAATATACCCCCTCCGGTATATTGGGCGGGACGTGCTGTGAGAGGAGCGAGGAGATGACATCGGCGGACTTCGTCGACGGGATCGAAGTGCTGTGGCGACCCGGGTGCCCGTTCTGTTCGCGGCTGCGCCGGGCCCTGCGCCGACGCGGCATCGACACCCGCGAGATCGACATCTGGCAGGACCGCGCGGCCGCGGGGCGGGTCCGTGCGGTCACCGGCGGCGACGAGACCGTGCCGACCGTCTTCGTGGGACGGGTCGCCCTGGTCAACCCCGGGGTGCGCGAGATCGAGGCCGCGATCGAGCGGGAATTCCCCGAGCGAACCGGCGAACTGCTCCCGGCGCCGGTGTCTCGTCCCCGCAAGCTGTTGTCCCGCATCGGCTTCCCGCTGCGCGACTGACGCGCCCGACCACCCGTACCGACGACCGAAGGAGTCGCAGTGCCGGAAAACCAACTCGACGAAGAACTCTGGGACGAGCGCTACCGTTCCCGTCCCGCGCTCTGGAGCGGTGAGCCGAACCGTCACCTCGTGGGGGAGGCGGCCGAACTCGAGCCCGGCCTCGCCCTCGACGTCGGCTGCGGCGAGGGCGCGGACGCCATCTGGCTCGCGCGGCGCGGCTGGCGGGTCGACGGCGTGGACGTGTCCGGCGTCGCCCTGCAGCGCGCCGCCGAGCACGCGGATCGGGCCGGCGCCGAGATCGCCGGGCGCATCACCTGGCTGCACGAGAACCTCACCGCGTGGGATCCGGGCCGGGGGCGGTACGACCTGGTCTCCGCGCAGTACATGCACCTGCCGCCACCGGAACGCGACGTCCTCTTTCGAAGGCTCGCGGAGGCGGTCGCTCCCGGCGGCACCCTCCTGGTCGTCGGGCATCACCCCTCCGACCTGCAGACCACCGTGCCGCGCCCGCCGCGGCCCGAGCTGTTCTTCACGGGAGCGGACGTCGTGGCGCTGCTCGATCCCGACGGCTGGGACGTCGTCACCGAGGCCGCCGTCGCGCGGTCGGTCACCGACCCGGACGGACGCGCCGTCACCGTGCACGACACGGTGGTCAGGGCCCGACGGCGCTGATCGCGCCACCACGTCGCGAACGTCGTCGTCGGGCGGTCTCCCTCAGGCCAGGGCGAGGAAGAGGCGCTCGAGCTGTTCTTCGGTGAGCCGGTCCGGGCACGTGTCGTCCTCCTCGTCGAGCATGCACCGACGAAGCTGCGCGGCAACGATCTTGAACCCGGCGCGGTCGAGCGCCCGGGAGACGGCGGCGAGCTGGGTCACCACGTCCCGGCACTCGCGGCCGGACTCGAGCATGGCGATCACGCCGGCGAGCTGCCCCTGCGCGCGGCGCAGCCGGTGCAGCACCTGCGTATCGGCTTCGGGGGTGACGGCGGTCCTGGGGACGGGGTCGACGGGAGTGTTCATCGCTGTGCTTCCTGCGGTAGGGGACGAGGTTCGAAGGGATACCCCATGGGGTACTTGACATACCCTAGGGGGTATGTGGCAGGGTTGTCCATATCGAGGACGAAATCGACCCATACGGAGGAACCACGATGATTCTCGAGCAGTACTACATCGAGTGCCTGTCGCACGCGTCGTACCTGATCGGTGACGAGGGCACCGGCCGGGCGGTGGTGGTCGATCCGCGCCGCGATGTCACCGAGTACCTCGACGACGCCG